>NZ_JBIUAQ010000012.1:42101-82795 GCF_044547565.1 Amycolatopsis sp. NPDC052450
GGTTTTTGGGGCGGCCGCGGGGGGGGGTGACTCGGCCCGCGGTATCACGTTACCGGGGGGTTATTTTGTGTTTTGTGGTGTGCCCGTAAACACCCCCCCCCACCACTCACGAGCCCTGCGATCAGCCCTCGTCGTCGACCCAGTCGAAGGTCTTCGTGACGGCCTTCTTCCAGTTGCGGTACTCGGATTCGCGGCGGGCCTCGTCCATCGACGGGTCCCACTGCTTGTCCTGCGCCCAGTTGTTGCGGATGTCGTCTTCGCTCTCCCAGAAGCCCACGGCGAGGCCGGCCGCGTAGGCGGCGCCGAGCGCGGTGGTCTCGTTGACCACCGGGCGGATCACCGGCACGCCGAGGATGTCGGCCTGGAACTGCATGAGCAGTTCGTTGACGACCATGCCGCCGTCGACCTTCAGCGACTTCAGCGGGACACCGGAGTCGGCGTTCATCGCGTCGATGACCTCGCGTGACTGGAACGCGGTCGCCTCCAGCACCGCCCGCGAAATGTGGCCCTTGTTGACGAACCGGGTGAGGCCGACGATCGCGCCGCGGGCGTCGGAGCGCCAGTACGGCGCGAAGAGGCCCGAGAACGCCGGCACGAAGTACGCGCCACCGTTGTCCTCGACGGTGCGGGCATGCTGCTCGACTTCGGCCGCGGAGCCGATCAGGCCGAGGTTGTCGCGCAGCCACTGCACGAGCGAACCGGTGACCGCGATCGATCCTTCGAGCGCGTACACCGTGTCGTTCGAGCCGATCTTGTAGCAGACCGTGGTGAGCAACCCGTTGTCCGACATGACCTTCTCGGTGCCGGTGTTGAGCAGCATGAAGTTGCCGGTGCCATAGGTGTTCTTCGCTTCACCCGGCGAAAGGCACGCCTGCCCGAAGGTCGCCGCCTGCTGGTCGCCGAGGATGCCCGAGATCGGGACCCCGGCCAGCGCGCCCTTCTCGCGGACCTTGCCGTAGGTCTCCGAGGACGACCGGATCTCCGGCAGCATCGACAGCGGGACGGTCATCTCTTCGGCGATCTCGGCGTCCCAGGCCAGCGTGTCGAGGTCCATCAGCATGGTCCGCGACGCGTTGGTCGGGTCGGTGACGTGCACGCCGCCGTCGACCCCGCCGGTCATGTTCCACAGCACCCAGGTGTCCATGTTGCCGAAGATGAGGTCACCGGCCTCGGCCTTCGCGCGGGCACCCTCGACGTTGTCGAGGATCCACTTGATCTTCGGCCCGGAGAAGTAGGTCGCCAGCGGCAGGCCCACCTTCGCGCGGTAACGCTCCTGTCCACCGCCCAGCGCCCCCAGGTCGCTGACGATCTTGTCCGTGCGGGTGTCCTGCCAGACGATCGCGTTGTACACCGGTTTGCCGGTGGTGCGGTCCCAGACCAGCGTGGTCTCGCGCTGGTTGGTGATGCCGACCGCGACGATGTCGCCCGCGACCAGGTCGCCCTTGGCCAGCGCGCCCGCGGCGACGGCCCGCGTGTTCTCCCAGATCTCTTCGGCGTTGTGCTCGACCCAGCCCGCCTTCGGGAAGATCTGCTCGTGTTCCCGCTGGTCGACGGCGACCACCCGCCCGGAGTGGTCGAAGATCATGCAGCGGGTCGACGTGGTGCCCTGGTCGATCGCGGCTACGTACGAAGTCATCGAAGCTCCAGTCTCAGGTCAGGTTGTGGACGGCGAGGAAGAGGAGGGCGGCCAGGGCACCGCCGACCAGCGGGCCGACGACCGGGACCCAGGAATAGCCCCAGTTCGGGTTGGCCTTGTTCTTGATCGGCAGCAGGAACGCGTACGCGATGCGAGGGCCGAGGTCTCGGGCCGGGTTGATGGCGTAACCGGTCGGGCCACCGAGGGACTGGCCGATGACCAGCACGACGAACGCTACACCCGCGTAACCGAGCGCGGAGTTGCCGAAGTTCGGGGTGCCGCCTTCGCCCGTGGCGTTGGCGTAGACCGGGCTGAGCAGGATCCACGCGACCAGCACGAAGGTGCCGATGATCTCGGTGACGAGGTTCCATGCCTTGTTCGGGATCTGCGGCGCGGTCGAGAAGATGCCGAGCGTCTCGTCGCGTTGCGGGTGGTCGTCGAACTGGAGTTTGTAGGCGGCCCAGCAGAGCACGGCGCCGAGGATCGCGCCGACCATCTGCCCGGCGAAGTAGATCGGGACGTCCGCCCACTTCGTCTTGTCCGCGATGGCGAGGCCCAGTGTCACCGCGGGGTTGAGGTGGGCGCCGCTGGGCGCGGCGATGCTGGCCCCGGCGAAGACCGCGAACGCCCACCCGAAGGTGATCATCACGACGCCACCGTTGTGGCCGTTGTTCTTACGCAACACGTGGTTGGCGACCACGCCGTTACCCAACAGGATCAGGACCGCCGTTCCCAGCAACTCCCAGACGAAGATGGCTCCAGAACTCACCGCTTGACCTCCACTGTGGACACAACGCATGGGACATTGCGCGCAGGGTCGAACACGGTGTGCTACGGCGCCCTTGCCGACCCACGTCCGTGGCACGTTACCGTCGCGTATTTGTTCCTTCCAGGCGTCGTGGGAACCAATCCTTCCAAGATCGACGAGGGTTACGCCACACGTGTCACCCGCATAACGGACCGGTCGCGGCCGATCGTGCGATGCTGGAGTCACAGCGGCACAAGGAGGAATGTCACGTGGCAAGCTCTCAGCGCGAAGCCGAAAACAGCCCCGCCAGGCTGGGACCGCTCAAGCGGGAAGAGTCTTGGCAGCGGCTGGGTGAGGACAAGTTCGACCTCGTCGTCATCGGCGGCGGAGTGGTCGGGGCCGGCACGGCGCTCGACGCCGCCACACGCGGCCTGCGGGTCGCCCTCGTCGAAGCGCGCGACCTCGCTTCGGGGACGTCGAGCCGGTCCAGCAAGCTCTTCCACGGCGGGCTCCGGTACCTCGAACAGCTGGAATTCGGTCTGGTGCGGGAAGCCCTGCGCGAACGCGAACTGATGCTGACGACGATCGCCCCCCATCTGGTGAAGCCGGTCAGCTTCCTGTATCCGCTGACCCACCGGATCTGGGAGCGTCCGTACACCGCGGCCGGCCTGCTGATGTACGACACGATGGGCGGCGCGCGGTCGGTCCCCGGCCAGAAACACCTGAGCCGCGCGGGCGCGCTGCGGATGGTCCCGGCGCTGAAGCGGTCCGCGTTGATCGGCGGGATCCGTTACTACGACGCGCAATCCGACGACGCGCGGCATACGATGACCGTCGCCCGCACCGCCGCGCACTACGGCGCCGTGGTGCGCACCTCCACCCAGGTGGTCGGTTTCCTCCGCGAGGCGGACCGTATTTCCGGTGTCCGCGTGCGCGACGTCGAGGACGGCCGCGAGACCGAGATCCACGCCTCCGCAGTGGTCAACTGCACCGGCGTCTGGACCGACGAACTGCAGCGCCTTTCCGGCGGCCGCGGCCGGTTCCGTGTGCGGGCGAGCAAGGGTGTGCACATCGTCGTCCCGCGCGACCGGATCGTCTCGGAAGCGGGGATGATCCTGCGCACCGAGAAGTCCGTGCTGTTCGTGATCCCGTGGCGCAACCACTGGATCGTCGGGACCACCGACACCGACTGGAACCTCGACCTCGCGCATCCCGCCGCGACGAAGCACGACATCGACTACCTCCTCGAACACGTCAACACCGTGCTCGCGACCCCGCTGACGCATGACGACATCGAAGGCGTCTACGCGGGGCTCCGGCCTTTGCTGGCAGGGGAAAGTGAAGAGACGTCGAAGCTTTCGCGTGAGCACGCGGTCGCCAGGGTCGCGCCGGGACTGGTCGCGATCGCGGGCGGCAAGTACACGACGTACCGCGTGATGGCGGCCGACGCCGTCGACGCCGCGGCCGTCGACCTTCCCGGCAGGCCGCAGTCGTCCATCACGGACAAGGTGCCGCTGCTGGGCGCCGACGGGTACCACGCGCTGGTGAACCAGGCCGACCATCTGGCCGGCGAGCACGGGCTGCACCCGTATCGCGTCCGGCATCTGCTCGACCGGTACGGCTCGATGGTGCACGAAGTCCTCGCGCTCGGCGAAGGACGGCCGGAGCTGTTGAAGCCGCTGGAGCACGCTCCGGACTACCTCGGCGTCGAGGTCGTCTACGCGGCCAGCCACGAGGGCGCGCTTCACCTGGAAGACGTGCTCGCGCGCCGGACACGGATCTCGATCGAGTACGCGCACCGCGGTGTCGACTGCGCGGCGCAGGTCGCCACGCTGGTGGGCGAGGTGCTCGGCTGGTCGAAGGACGAGGAGAAGCGCGAGGTCGAGGTGTACAAGGCGCGGGTCGACGCGGAACGGGAGTCGCAGTCGCAGCCGAGCGACGAGGCCGCCGACGCGTTGCGTTCGGCCGCGCCGGAAGCGCGGTCCGGGATCATCGAACCGGTGAGTTGATCCCTGCTGCCGAGTGGTGTGCCACGCGCGCAGAGATCGTTGCCTGATCGGGTGAATCTGGCATAGCGTCGGCCGTCCCGATACGGAAGGCGGCCTTGTGGTGTTTCTCGACTCGTCGACGTGGACGGACCGGATCTTCGCCGGCGGTTCCTGGGTGCCAGGGGCCGGTGGCGTCCGTGACGTCATGGAGCCCGCGACCGGTGCGGTGCTGGGAAGCGTGGGGATCGCCTCGGCCGAGGACGCCGCGAAAGCGGCCGAGACCGCGGCCGAGGCGCAGCGGGCCTGGGCGGCGACACCGCACGTCCAACGTGCCGCCGTCCTGCGCAAAGCCGCTCGGCTGTGGTCCGAGTACGCCGACGAGATCCGCTGGTGGAACATCCGCGAGGTCGGCGCCGTGCCGGGAGTCGCGGGCTTTTCGCTGCACGTCGCCGAGCAGGAGTGCTACGAGGCGGCCGCCCTGCCCGGCCGTCCGTACGGCGAACTCCTGCCGAGTGAGGAACCGCGGCTTTCGATGGCGCGCCGCGTCCCGGCCGGGGTCGTCGCGGTGATCTCGCCGTTCAACATGCCGATCATCCTGGGCATCCGTTCGGTCGCCCCGGCGCTCGCGCTGGGGAACGCGGTCATCCTCAAGCCGGATCCGCGCACCGCCGTCACCGGTGGCGTGGTCCTCGCGCGGATCTTCGAGGAAGCGGGTCTGCCGCCGGGTGTGCTGCAGATGCTGCCGGGCGGCGCGGACGTCGGCGAGACGCTGGTGACGCATCCGGCGGTGCGGGTCATCTCGTTCACCGGGTCGACCGGTGCCGGGCGCAAGGTCGGCGAACTCGCCGGAAAGCACCTGAAGCGGGCGCATCTGGAACTGGGCGGGAACTCGGCGCTCATCGTGCTCGACGACGCGGACGTCGACGAAGCCGCCGGTGTCGCCGCGTTCGGCTCCTTCTTCCACCAGGGCCAGATCTGCATGACCACCGGGCGGCACCTCGTGCACGAGCGGCTCTACGACGACTTCGTCGAGCGGCTGGCGGCGAAGGCGGCCGCGTTGCGGGTGGGCGACCCGGCGCTGGACGAGGTCGCGCTCGGGCCGATCATCGACGCCGGACAGCGGGACAAGATCCACGAGCTGGTCACGTCCAGTGTCGCGGCGGGGGCGCGGGTCGCCGCCGGCGCCGACTACGACCGGCTGTTCTACTCCGCGACGGTGCTCGCCGACGTGCCGCCGACGGCGCCCGCGGTCGCCGAGGAGATCTTCGGCCCGGTCGCGCCGGTCGTGCGGTTCTCCGACGCCGAGGAGGCCATCCGCCTCGCCACGGCGAGCGAATACGGGCTCTCGCTGGGGATCGTCACCCGGGATGTCCTCAAAGGACTGGAGCTGGCCGACCGCGTCCCGACCGGGATCGTGCACATCAACGACCAGACCGTCAGCGATGAGGCGAACAGCCCCTTCGGTGGCGTCGCCGCTTCGGGCACCGGAAGCCGTTTCGGCGGCGCGGCGGCGAACATCGAGGCCTTCACCGAGACCCGCTGGGTCACCGTCCGCAACCCGCCGCCCACCTACCCTTTCTGACGACCGCCGCAATTAGTCACCTACTTGCGAAGTTGCCGCAATTCGTCACCTACTTGCCCCCGTTCGAGGTCCGGCGCCGGTGCGCGCCCAGGCAAGTAGGTGACGAATTGCGGGGAAGGGGTCAGGCGGTGCGGCGCCAGCGGATGAGGCGTTCCCCGGTCGGGGCCGGTTCGAGTTCGGGCCCGACCAGGGTGAACCCGCATTTGCGGGCGACCGAGGCGGAAACCTCGTTCGTCTCTTCGTAGCGGTAACTGACCTCGCGCAGGCCGAGCCCGCCGAAACCGAAGCGCAGGGCCGCGTTGAGCGCGGTGCTCGCGACGCCCCTGCCCCTTGACGCCGCGCGCACCCAGACCGACGCCTCCGCGTACCCGGCGTCGAAATCGAGATCCCGCAGGCCGACCTCGCCCAGCAACTCGCCGGTCGTCGGTTCGGCCACCGCCCAGGAACAGCGTTCGTCACCGGCCCACTGGGCCGTGCGCAACGCGACGTACTCGGTCGCCTCGTCCAGATCCCGCAAACGGTAGTTCAGGACGTATTTGCGATGCGTCGGGTCGGCGAAGGCCGCGACCAGCGCCGGACGGTCGTCGAGTGCCTTGTCCGCCCTCAGCTGCCGCAGGTAGTACTCGCCCGCGTTGATCTCCACCGGTTCCACCCTTCGAGGGTAACCGGCCCTTCAGCGACGGCGGCTCATGATCAGCGCGACCGCCAGCGGCAGCAGGAAGACCAGGAACGTCCCCCGGGTGAAGAAGAACAGCGCGATCGCGACCGCCGCCGCGATCGGCACGGCGCTGGCCGTCAGCCATTTCGACGGTGGAGCGTCGTTCTTCGCGGACGCCTGCGCCACGCCGGGCATGGGCGGCAGGGGGAGCAGCGCGCCGGGCCGGGGCGAGGGCAGGTCGGTGAACAGCGGTTCGAGATCACTCACCATCCGCGCGGCGCTGATCTTCGCCGACCGCGTACCGAACTCGTCGAGGTCGAGTCTGCCGGTGCGGACATGTTCTTCCAGCGCTTCGAGCGCGTCTTGGCGTTCGGCGTCGCTCAGCCGCATGTCCGGTCTCTCGGCACTCACGTCCCGAGTCTACGGGCGGATCAGCCGTCCAGTTCCCGCCGACGTTGTTTCCCGAGCTTCTTGTGCGCGTTGTCCCAGCCCTTGCCCCAGATGCCTTCGCCGACGGCGCTGATCCCGATCGGGACGAGGATGAACCACCAGGTGACACCGGTGGTGATGATGAGCACGATGGAGGCGATGAACAGGATCGGCTGGAGCGCGCCCATGATCCGTTGCATCGGCGGGATGTCCGCCCACGCCGGTTTCCCCGGTTCGCTCACGGCGGCCTTGGGCGCGTCGAAGAGCGGATGTGGTTCGGGCAGGTCCGCGAAGATCCCGGACAGTTCGCCGCGGGTCTTGGCGGCGGTGACCTGCGCGGACCGCTCGCCGTACTCGTCGATGTCGATCCGGCCCACGCTCATGTGCTCGCCGAGCGCGGTCAGCGCGGACTCACGATCCTGATCACTGATCCGCAGCCGCGGAGACGGAACCTCGCTCACCCTTTCGATGGTAGGCCGAGCGAGGCCCCGTCAACCACGACAAACGTCAGTCTTTCAGCTCGAACAGCTGGGTTCCCTGGGTGACGGCCGCGCCGACCTCGACCGAAAGACCGGTCACGGTGCCCGCTTTGTGCGCGGTGACCGGGTTTTCCATCTTCATCGCTTCGAGCACGACGACCAGCTCGCCCGCTTCGACCTGCTGGCCCTCTTCGACGGCGACCTTGACGATGGTGCCCTGCATCGGCGCGGTGACCGCGTCGCCGCTCACCGCGGCCTTGGTGCCGCCCGCGCGCTTGCGTGGCTTGGCCTTCACGGCCGTCCCGCCGCCACCGGCGTCGAGCGAGAAACCGCCGGGAAGCGACACTTCGAGGCGGCGGCCGCCGACCTCGACGACGACGTTCTGGCGGGGCTGCTCTTCCTCGGCCTCGGCGGCTTCCGGCGCCACGAAGGGCTCGATCCGGTTGTCGAACTCGGTCTCGATCCAGCGGGTGTGCACGCTGAAACCGTTCTCGTCGCCGACGAAGGCCGGGTCGGTCACGATCACCCGGTGGAACGGCAGGACCGTCGCCATTCCGTCGGCGACCATCTCGGCCAGCGCGCGGCGGCTGCGCTCGAGCGCGTTCTGCCGGTCCGAGCCGGTGACGATCAGCTTCGCGAGCATCGAGTCGAACTGGCCGCCGATGACGCTGCCGGATTCGACACCCGAGTCGACCCGGACTCCGGGACCACTGGGCGCGACGAACTTCGTCACGGTGCCGGGCGCGGGCAGGAAGCCGCGGCCGGCGTCCTCGCCGTTGATGCGGAATTCGATCGAGTGGCCGCGCGGTTCCGGGTCCTCGGTGATGCGCAGCTTTTCGCCGCGCGCGATGCGGAACATCTCGCGCACGAGGTCGAGGCCCGTGGTCTCCTCGGACACCGGGTGCTCGACCTGGAGCCGCGTGTTGACCTCGAGGAACGAGATCGTGCCGTCGACCGCGACCAGGTACTCGACGGTCCCGGCGCCGTAGTAACCGGCTTCCTTGCAGATCGCCTTCGCGGACTCGTGGATGCGCTTGCGCTGATCGTCGGTCAGGTACGGCGCGGGCGCCTCCTCGACCAGCTTCTGGTGGCGGCGCTGCAAGGAGCAGTCCCGGGTGCCGACGACGATGGCGTTGCCGTGCTGATCGGCGAGGACCTGGGCTTCGACGTGGCGCGGCTTGTCCAGGTAGCGCTCGACGAAGCATTCGCCGCGGCCGAAGGCGGAGATCGCCTCACGCGTCGCGGATTCGAAGAGCTCCGGGATCTCCTCGCGGGTGCGGGCGACCTTCAGCCCACGGCCGCCACCGCCGAATGCCGCCTTGATCGCGACGGGCAGGCCGTGCTCGTCGGCGAAGGCGATGATCTCGTCGGCGTTCGCGGCGGGGTCCTTCGTACCGGGCACGAGAGGGGCTCCGGCGCGCAGCGCGATGTGGCGCGCGGTGACCTTGTCGCCGAGGTCGCGGATGGACTGCGGGCTCGGGCCGATCCACGTCAGCCCCGCGTCGATCACCGCCTGCGCGAAGTCCGCGTTCTCGGAGAGGAACCCGTAGCCGGGGTGGACGGAGTCCGCGCCCGACCGCTTGGCGGCGTCGAGCAGCTTGTCGAAGACGAGGTAGCTCTCGGCGGCGGTGGTGCCGCCGAGAGCGAAGGCCTCGTCGGCGAGGCGGACATGGGGTGCGTCACGATCCGGATCGGCGTAGACGGCCACGCTGGTCAGCCCGGCGTCCTTCGCCGCCCTGATCACCCGTACCGCGATTTCCCCGCGGTTCGCGATCAGGATCTTGGTCACCGGACCACCTGTGCCGGCCTGCTCGGTCACGCCGTACCTCCTGCGTTCGCACGTCGGGCCGCCCCGATGCGGCTCCGCAGCAGTTTACGGAAATTCCCGCCCCGATTAGTGAGAGCAAGGCCACCCAGTGACCTCTGTTTATACCAGCGCGGCGGGGTGCTTCGGTTCTTTTATCAGGCTTTACACCAGCGCGGCGACGGGTTCCGGTTCTTTTATCAGGCTTTACACCAGTGCTTCGCGGTGCCGCAGTTCTTCCGGAAGGTCGGAGTCGAGCACGATCAGGTCGTACGGCTGGGCCTGGTGGACCCGCCCGAGGTGCTCGGACTTGACCAGCGCCCACGGCTGATGCGGGCCGCAGCACTCGACAAGGCGCTGCACGGTGCTGAAGGCGATCAACGCCGTCCGGCCGTCCTTGGTCGGGCGAAGTTCGATCTCGGCGCTCGTGAAGTCCTTCGGCTTTTTCGCCGTGGGAAGGAACAGGGCGTTGGGCAGTCCGGGGTTCGTCACGGGAACAACATAGCCGTGCACTCTGCGCTAGATCACTTACGCTCTCGGATATGCGGACTCAGGAAGCGCGGGCGCCGCGATCCGTGCTGTTCACCGCGCTGCTGGCGGTGGTGGTGACGGCGGGCGTGATCGTGGCCGTGATCCTGCTCCGCCCGGCCGCGCCGACGCCCGCCGGAGCCCCTGGCGTGCCTCCTGTTTCCGACGGCGCCCCGACCGCGCCCGGGGTCGACTGCGGCGACTCGGCCTGCCGGGAGGTCGGCGCGATGACCGTCGGCGGGCTTCCCGTCGTGCTGCTGGCCGACGACGCGGGCAAGCAGGGTGTGGTCCGGATCGGGGCGGACACGGTGTACCCGCTGATCGTCAACGACCGGGGGGTCACCCTCAAGGGCGATTCTTTGCGCTGCGTCGACGGCGCGACGCCGGTCTGTCTGGTGCGCGGCGAAGTGAGCGGCGGCTCGGTAGGCGAACTGTTCGTCGCGCGCGGCGGGATCTGGCGGGACACCGGGAAGCCGTACTTCTCCGACGCCGGAACGGTCGCCCTGAACGACGTGACCGCCGACGGGATCGCGGACGTCATCGTCGTGCGGCACGAGTGCCCCGGCGCGCAGTCCGGCTCGGCCCGCTGCCAGGCGGCGCCGGTGCTCGCCGAGGTCTACGACGTCGCCCGCGGTTCGGTGGGCTGCACGCGGCGGTACACCGCTCCTTCGGAGCTGCGGGGGTGGCCGGACGTCCGGCTCACCAAGGCTGACCTGCGGGCTTGTCCCTGAAAGGGAGCAAGGGACCTTTGCTATCACTTCATCTCAATGTCGAGAGAAGTGATAGCAAAGGTCCCTTGCTCGCGTTGCTGAGCTTGGCTAAGTAACCGGCCTGCGGGAGCTCGGAAGTCCGTGAGGGCCTCCCTCCCTACCCTCAAGGTAGTGAAGGAGGCCTTCACGGACTCCTGGTCCCTCAAGGAGGCCTTCACGGACCGGCGGATCGCCTCGGTGACCCCACCACCCCCACGCGTCACAGCTGTCGCGCGCGGGAGCAATCCCACCCTCCGCCGCGACAGGCCGAGTACATGAAGGCCCCCTTCCTTGCGCCTGGCGCAAGGAAGGGGGCCTTCATGTACTTGAAGAACCTCAAGCACCCGCGGCAGCAGGCTCCTTCGCAGAGGTAGTAGCCGCTTCGCCGTCGGAGGTGGGCGAAGGATCCGTCGGCGAGTTGAGCACGTCGTCGTCCAGCAGGCCTTCGCTGCGGGCGACGACCACCGGCACGACGATCTGGCCCGCGACGTTGGTCGCGGTCCGCATCATGTCCATGATCGGGTTCACCGAGTAGATCAGCGCGATCCCGAGCGCCACCTGCTGCGCGTCGAGCCCGATGAACGCGGTGGTCAGGGTCAGCGCGGTCAGCCAGCCGGTGGTGCCCGCGGTGGCCAGCGCGCCGAGCACGGCGACCACGACGATGCCGACGTACTGCCAGATGTTCAGCGAAACGCCGGACAGGTTCGCGATGAAGATGGCGCCGATCGCGGGGAACACCGCGGCGCAGCCGTCCATCTTCGTGGCGCTGCCCAGCGGAGTCGCGAAGGCGGCGTACGCGGGCTGGACGCCCAGGTTCACGGCGGACTGCCGGGTCAAGGGCAGCGTCGCGCCCGAAGACTGCGAAGCGAACGCGAACTGGATCGCCGTGCCCGCCTTCGAGAAGAACGTCAGCGGGCTGACCTTCGCCACGAACTGCAGCAGGATCGGGTAGACCACGAACAGCACCAGCAAGCAGCCGGCGTACACCGCGAGAGTGGTGGACAACAGCGGCCGGAACAGGGCGTCACCGTAGTTCGAGACCGCGGCGCCGATCAGGCCGATGATGCCGATCGGGGCGAGCCGGACGACCCAGCCGAGGTAGCGCTGGATGATCTCGAACACGCTCGTGGTGAAGTCGACGAACGGCTTGGCCTTGTCGCCGAGGCTGTAGGCCGCGGCGCCGATCAGCACCGCGAGGAACAGCACCTGAAGCGTCTCACCCTCGGTGAAAGCGGTGAAGAAGTTCTTCGGCAAGAAGCCTTCGACGAAGGCGCTCCAGGAGCCCCAGTTGTCGACGCTCTTGGTGGCCTTGTCGGCGTTCTTCGCGGTCGCGGCGACACCTTCGCCGAGGCCGCCGCTGCCCGGGTCGAACAGCTTCGCGACGGCGATGCCGATCAGCGACGCGATGAACGAGGTGATCGCGAACCACAGCACGGTCTTGCCGCCCAGCCGCGCGGCCTTCTTGCCGCCGCCGAGGTTGCGCAGGCTGTTGATGCCGACCACGATCGCCGTGAAGACCAGCGGGATCACCGCGATCTGCAGCAGCGTCGTGAAGATCGTGCCGATCTGGTCGAGCAGGTCGGTCAGCCAGCTCGCCTCGGTCGTCCTGGCGAGCACGCCGAGCAGGGCGCCCACGACGAGCGAGCCGAGGACCGCCGCCGCGAAGACCTTTGGCCTTGTGTAGGTCCGAATGAAAGACACGGGGCGACTCCGGTGCGTGAAAGTTTCCTGATTTCCCGAACGTGAAGAACGTTCGGCGAGGCAGGACTCTTCCGGATCACCCGATCGTGTGGGAGTCGTCTCAGGATGCGGGACGGGTCCACAGGTCGATGACGCTGACGCCGACTTCGGTCAGCAAACGTCGGGTCAGCGGCAGGCTGATCCCGATGACGCTCGAGAAGTCGCCGTCGATGCCCTCGATGAACCAGCCGCCGAGCCCGTCCAGGGTGAAGCCGCCTGCCACCTGAAGCGGTTCGCCGGACGCGATGTAGGCCTCGATCTCTTCTTGCGACGGCGTGCCGAAGCGAACAGTGGTGCCTTCGGTCCCGGAGGCTTCCTTCGTCCTCACGCCGTCCTCGACGCGGATGATCGCGTGGCCGGTGAGAAGTTCACCGGTTTTGCCCGCCATCGACGCCCATCGCTCGCGCGCCGCCTCCGGCGTGATCGGCTTCCCGACCATCTCGCCGTTGATCGACAGCATCGAATCGCAGCCCACGATGACCATGTCGGTGTGGCCGCCGAGTGCCTCGAAAACCGCTTCGGCCTTCGCGGCGGCGAGCGCGCGGACCAGCTCCTCCGGCGCCGGATCGATCAGGGACGCGGCGACGGCGTCCTCGTCGACGCCGGAGACGACGACGCTCGGGTCGAAGCCGGCGGAACGCAGGACGCCGAGGCGGGCGGAGGACTGGGAAGCGAGGACGAAACGCACCTGAGGAAGGTACTCGACCGGTCTCCGTTGCCCGATTGTGACCTGGAACACCCGAACGTGGAGCTAGTTTGTTGTGGCGCGCAACATATGGATTGTTCGAGCTACGGAGGAACCAATGCCGTCCCGCCTCCGCGTCAGAAGATCGCTTCGCACGACGCAAGCCACAGTGCTCGCAGGACTACTCCTGGCCGGTTCGGCCCTGGCGCCGATGGCGTCCGCCGCCACCGGGCCGGTCTACAAGAATCCCCACGCTTCGACCTCCGCGCGGGTGAACGACCTGCTCAAGCGGATGAGTCTCGACGACAAGATCGGCCAGATGACCCAGGCCGAACGCGGCGCGGTCACGCCTGATCAGGCCGCCGCGCTCAAACTGGGGTCCTTGCTCTCCGGCGGTGGCTCGGTGCCCGCCAGTAACACGCCGAACGGGTGGGCCGACATGGTCGACTCGTACCAGAAGGCGGCGATTTCGACGCCGCTCGGCATTCCCACGCTCTACGGCGTCGACGCCGTGCACGGCCACAACAACGTCTACGGCGCGACGATCTTCCCGCACAACATCGGCCTCGGTGCGGCCGGCAATCCGCGGCTGGTCGAGAAGATCGGCCGTGCGACGGCGCTGGAAGTCGCCGGAACCGGTCCGCGGTGGGACTTTTCGCCGTGCCTGTGCGTCGCCCGTGACGATCGCTGGGGCCGGACGTACGAATCCTTCGGCGAATCCCCGCGCGACGCCATCGCCAACGCGTCGGCCATCACCGGCCTTCAAGGGCGCAGGCTCGGCGAGAAACCGGGATCGGTGCTCGCGACGGCGAAGCACTACGTCGGCGACGGCGGCACGGCGAACGGCGTCGACCAGGGCGACACCGTGATCAGCGAACGCGAACTGCGCCAGATCCACCTGCCGCCGTTCCGTGAGGCGATCGACCGCGGCGTCGGCTCGGTGATGATCTCGTTCTCCAGTTTTCAAGGGGTGCGCATGCACGCCGAGAAGTACCTCATCACCGACGTCCTCAAGAGGGAACTGCGGTTCTCCGGCCTGGTGATCTCGGACTACAACGCGATCAACCAGATCGACGGCAAGGAAGGCTTCACCCCCGAAGAGGTGCGGCTCTCGGTCAACGCGGGCATCGACATGTTCATGGTCCCGTGGGACGCGCCGCAGTTCATCGCCTATCTCAAGGCCGAAGTCGAGGCGGGCCGTGTCTCACGCGACCGGATCGACGACGCTAACCGCCGCATCCTGGCGGAGAAGTTCAAGCTCGGCCTGTTCGAGCGCCCGTACACCGACCGTTCGCTCCAGAAGACGTTCGGCAGCAAGGAACATCGCGACCTGGCCCGGCAGGCCGTCCGCGAATCGCAGGTACTGCTGAAGAACGACGGTGTGCTGCCGCTGGCTAAGAAGAACAACAAGATCTTCGTCGCGGGCAAGAACGCGAACGACATCGGTAACCAGGCCGGCGGCTGGACGCTCACCTGGCAGGGCCAGAGCGGCCCGGTGATCCCGGGCACGACCATCCTCGGCGGCATCGAGTCGGGGGCGGGGAAGGGGACCACGGTGACCTATGACCGTGCGGGTAACGGAATCGACGGCAGCTACCGGGTCGCCGTCGCCGTGGTGGGCGAAACGCCGTACGCCGAAGGGCAGGGAGACCGTCCGAACGGCTTCGGACTCGACGCGGAAGACCTCGCCACGATCGCCAAACTGAAGAGCGCCGGGGTTCCGGTCGTCGTGGTGACCGTGTCCGGACGTCCGCTCGACCTCGCTCCGCAACTGCCGCAGTTCGACGGGCTTCTCGCCGCGTGGCTCCCGGGCAGCGAAGGCGCCGGTGTCGCCGATGTCCTTTACGGCGACTACAACCCGACCGGGAAGCTGACGTTCAGCTGGCCGACCAGTGCGGCGCAGGAACCGGTGAACGTCGGTGACGGCAAGAAGGCGCTGTACCCGTACGGCTACGGCCTGCGGTACCGCCGGTAGCTTCCGCCGTCGGCGCGGATGAGAGGAACGGTCCTTTCCTTGCGAATTTTGCAAGGAAAGGACCGTTCATAGCACCGGTGGGGGCTCGAACACCGCAAGTAGGTGACGAATTGCGGCAAGGGGTCAGGCGGCGCTGGTGGCGGGTTCCAGGGCGGGGGAGCGAGGCGCCCGCGGAGCGGGGCGGCGCATGGTGAGCGCCGCGAGCACGCCCAGCACCAGCACCGCGGCCGGGAGCAGCAGTGTCACCCGCGCCGCGTCGGTGAGTCCATTGTGGACGGCGTCGAGCGCGAGCCGTTGCGCCTGCTCGGCGACGCCGGAAGGCAGGCCCGGGAATGCCGTCGGCCCGGAAGAACCGAACTCCCCGGTCGATTCCGCGGCCTTCGCGATGCCTTCCGCGAACGGCGCGCGGTACTGCTCCGGCAACGCGCTCGCGGCCGACGCCGCCTCGTCGGCGATCGAAGCGCTGATCCGCGCCTGCAGCAGCACGCCGACGGCGGCGCTGCCGAGTACGCCGCCGACCTGGCGGGCGGTGTTGAAGATGCCCGACGCGGTCCCGACGAGCCGCGGTTCGACCGAACTCATCGCCAGGTTGCCCATCGGCGCGAAGATGAACCCGATCCCGAGGCCGGCCACCAGCAGCGCCGGGGTGAGCGTCCACGCGTTCGCTCCCGCCCGTGCGATCAGTGCCACCAGGCCCAGCCCCACGGCCAGCGCCGCCAGTCCGATGATCAGCAGGAGTTTGCCGTTGACCTTGTCCGAAGCGCGGCCGACGAACGGGCCGATCATGCCCGCCAGCAACGACATCGGCGCGAACAGCAACCCGGACATCGTCGGTGATTCGCCGAGCACGGCCTGCATGTAGATCACCAGCGGCAGGAACATGCCGGTCATCGCGAAGCCGACGGTGACCGCGGTCAGCGTCCCGGCCGAGAAGTTGCGATTCGCGAAGACACCCAGCGGCAGCAGTGGTTCCTTGCGGTTGAACCGTTGCCACAGCACGAAAGCGACCAGCAGCGCGACGCCGGCGCCGATGATCTCGAACACGGTGATCGGCCCGGACACGCGGCCCCAGTCGTAGTGCTGTCCATTTTGGACGCCGTAGACGACACAGAACAAACCGGCGCCGGACAGCAGGATCCCGGGAACGTCGAAGGAATGCGAGTGCTTCGGCTGCCAGTCCGGCACCTTGAGCAGAGCCAGCGCGAACGCGACCACGCCGACCGGCAGGTTGACGAAGAAGATCCATTCCCAGCCGAGATGGTCGACGAGCACACCGCCGAGCAGTGGCCCGATGATGGCCGCGATCCCGGCGACACCGCTCCAGAGGCCCATCGCGGGGCCGCGTTTCGACGGCGGGAACAGGTGGCTGATGAACGCCAGCGTCTGCGGCGTCATCAAAGCGGCCCCGAGTCCCTGCACCGCGCGGGCCGCGATCAGCATCTCGACCGAGCCGGACAGGCCGCACCACAGCGAGGCCAGCGTGAACACCACGAGCCCGGTCAGGTAGACGCGTTTCGGGCCGAAGCGGTCGCCGAGGCGGCTGGCGAACAGCATCGGCACCGCGTAGGTGAGCAGGTAGACGCTGATCACCCAGACGATCGCGTTCAGCCCGGCGCCGAGTTCGCGCAGCATCGCGGGAATCGCGGTCGAAACGATCGTGGTGTCCAGCAGGATCATGAAGAAACCCAGGCACAGCGCGGAAAGCGCCGCCCACGGGTTAGCTTGTCTTGCGTTCATCGGTGTCGTCCTCGGTGACCAGGTTGAGGTGCGGCGTGCAGTGTTCCTGGAACCCGATGCGACCGGATTCGAGGTCTCCGATCAGTTTCTGGGTCCATTCGAGCTCGAAGGCGCGCCGCGCGGTGGCATAGGACCAGTCGAGCCAGTAGATCTCGGGGAGCTTGTGCTCCTTGGCCAGGTTTTCGAGCACGACCTGGTCGGAAGCGATGGCGGCCTGTAGCCGCAGCACGCGGTGTTTGAGCTGGGTGAGCGTCATTTCCGGGCCGAGTTCGTCGATGACGGCGAGCGCGCTGAGGTACTCGGGGTATTCCTCGGCGGGCGTGGCCAGCATGTCCTGCGCCCGGTCGACGAACTCGTCGCGACCGGCCTCCGTCATCGCGTACAGGGTGCGCTCGGGGCGTTTCCCGTCCCGCTGTGTCTCGACGATCTCGACGAAACCGTTCTCCGCCAGGCGGTCCACCGTGTGGTAGAGCGAGCCGGCCTTCACTTTGACGCGCGTGCTGACGTAGCGCTCCTTCATCAGCTGCGCCATCTCGTACGGATGCATGGGCCGCTCGTGAAGGAGTTCCAGCACCGCCATGGCGAGCGGGGTGAGCTTCGCGGCCATGATGATCCTCTCGGAAGATTCCGTGCTGATTATTCCGAGTGGACTATATGACATGTCCGGGAGCGCCGTCACCATGCCTCTTGCGTACGCCGATCTCTTGTGCGTACAGTGTGCGCAGTATGAGAACGACGTACGCACGAAGGGAAGCTCATGACGAACTGGGACAACGGGCGCTGGCAGGCCAAGCTGGACGAGCTTCGCGAAGCCCATCACGTTCCAGGTGCCGTGCTGGCCGTGCTGACGGACGGCGAGATTCACGAGCTCGCGAGCGGCGTTCTGCATCGCGGTACCGGCGTCGAGGCGACGACCGATTCGGTGTTCCAGCTCGGTTCGATCGCCAAGATCTACACCGCGACGCTGATCATGAGGCTGGTCGAAACCGGTGAGCTGGACCTCGACGTGCCGGTCGCGGAGGTGCTGCCGGACTTCGAGACGATCGATCCCGAAGCGACCGGGACGATCACCGTCCGGCAGCTGCTGAGCCACACCAGCGGTCTCACCTGTGACTTCCACGTCGACACGGGTCGCGGCGACGACTGCATCGCCCGCTATGTCGAGGCCAGCAAGGGCATCGCGATGGACTGTCCGCCGGGGACGGCGGTCTCCTACAGCAGCGTCGGCTACGTGGTCCTCGGCCGCATCGTCGAGGTGGTGACAGGGTCGACCTGGGACCAGGCCCTGAAGGACCTGATCTTCACGCCGCTCGGGCTGAAGCAGTCGATGACCCTGCCCGAAGAGGCGCTGTGCTTCCGGGCGGCGATGAGTCATCTCGGCGAACCGGGGCAGGATCCGGAGCCCGCCCCCGCCTGGGATCTGATGCCACGCTCGGCGGGGCCTGGCGCACGGGTCATCGCCTCCGCCGGCGACATCGTCCGCCTCGCGCGGATGCACCTCGACGACGGGCTGGCGCCGGACGGGACCCGGGTCCTGGCCAGGGAAACGGTCGAGGCGATGCAGCGCCGCGAAACCGATGTCCCGGACAAGTGGACGGTCAGCGCGGACGGCTGGGGGCTCGGCTGGACGCTCTACGACTGGGACGGCACGCCGGGCTTCGGCCACGACGGCGCGGCAGTCGGGCAGTACGCGTACCTGCGGGTGGTTCCGTCGGCGGGCGTCGCCGTGGCCTTGGTGACCAATGGCGGCGGTGCCCGGCAGCTGTACGCGGCCTTGTTCCGCGAACTGCTCGACGAGTTCGCCGATGTCCGGCTTCCCGATGCCTTCGCACCGCCG
Source organism: Amycolatopsis sp. NPDC052450 (assembly GCF_044547565.1). Taxonomy (NCBI): domain Bacteria; kingdom Bacillati; phylum Actinomycetota; class Actinomycetes; order Pseudonocardiales; family Pseudonocardiaceae; genus Amycolatopsis; species Amycolatopsis sp. NPDC052450. The sequence continues at coordinate 60,677 of NZ_JBIUAQ010000012.1, forward strand.
GTCGAACCGCCGGTCGTGGATCCGGCCCGGTTCGTCGGCGTCTACCGGCGGGAAGGCGTGGTCATCACGGTGACGGGCGATCGGAAGCTGCGGTACGAGTTCGTCGACGGGATGAAGGATTTCTCGCCGCCGCTGGACATGGATCTGGTGCCCGTCACGGACACCGTTTTCGCCGCTTCGGGAGCGGGCCCGTCGTTCAGCGAAGACTGGATGCCCGTGGTGTTCTCCACGCTCGCGACGGGAACGGACTGCGTTTACATCGGAATGCGCGCCGCACCCAAGATCGCTTAGTTCAGCGGCCTCGGGCCGATTTCGCGTTCGAGGAAGCGGTGGTACTCGATGGCCGCGATCGAGTTCTCCAGCTGTTCGAACGTCGGCGCGGGGAGCGCGCCGTTGAAGACGATGGTCAGGCTCTTCCGCGGGATGTTGATGACGTACGGATCGACGTCGAGTTCCGCGCAGTGCTCGCGGAGGACGGCCGTCCAGCGGTCCAGGTCCTCGTCCTCACCGAGGTGCTCCCAGCGCGCGACGATCCAGTTGCCGTTGATCAGCTGGCCAGCCATCTCCCGTGGATGGTGGACCATGTACGGCTCGGCGACGTCGTTCATCGGCCAAGGTGGTCGAGGAGCGCGGCGAAGGACTCGGACGGCAGCACCAGGATGGGCCGGGTCTCGTCCGGCATCGCCCACTGTTTGGTGTCCCGGATGCCGACCAGGCCGGGCGCGGCGCCGACCTCGACGCAGGCGTTCTCTTCCCAGTGCGTGTAGGTCGACTTGTGCCAGCCGGTCATGTTCTCGTGCCAGGTGGTCATCGGAGGCCCTTTCCCCAGTGACTGTTTCGGCAAGTAGACGGGTTGTGCGGCAGCAAGGTTGGCGAGATCGGGTGATCTGTGCCCGTTGGTCGGTGAACGGCTTCGGTGATCGCGCTCGGCGCACGAAAGTGGGCCTTCACCGACAGCTGCTTTACTCACGATGCACTCTCGGAGTGCATAGCGCAAAGGGTCTTAGGTCACCGAAGTGGTTCGACCGCGAGCTCTCGGTAATCGGCCGCGATCCGCGTCAGGTGCGAGCAGGCGACGTCGCCATAAGTGGCGTAGCGCTCGACTTCGGCGAAGTTCTTCTCGTAGTCGGCGACTTCGCGTTCGTCCGTGACGAGCGCCGTGGCCGTCTGCGTCCCGAGGAGCACCGCGCGCGAGTCGTAGATGTCGAAACCGTGGAGCACGGCGACCGACACCGGCGTGGTCCACGGGATGACGCCGAGCCGCACCCGGCCGCGGCGGGACACCTCGATGAGGTGGCCGAGCTGGGCGAGCATGGTCGCCGCGCCGCCCATGTTCCAGCGCAGGGCGCCTTCGGTGAGCACGAAGTGGAACTCGCGATTCGAGTCGAGGATCCGCTGGCGTTCCAGCCGGGCCTCGACGGTCTGGTCGCGTTCGCCCGACGGCAGGGAATCGTCGAACAGCGCGGTGATGTAGTCGCGGGTCTGGAGCAGGCCGAACACGATGGTCGGCTGGAAACTGCGGATACGCGCGGACGCCGTCTCGATCTTGCCGATGCGCTGCTGCATCCGCCAGGCACCGCGCTGGAGGACGACACGGGCGGACGACGCCTCTTCGCGGAGGTCCCGCGTGATCGCGACCAGCGCCCGCCGGACCTTCGCGGGTGCGCGGTACGCCCGGCACAGCGCGACGACCTGGTCCTCCGTCGGCATGAACGCGCCGGTTTCGACGCGTGAGACCTTCGACTGACTGAGACCGGTGAGCCTGGCCGCTTCGGTACCGGACAACCCGGCGGCTTTGCGCAGACGGCGCAACTCGGTGGAAAGCTGGTCCTGGTTCGTCACGCACGGCTTTCTGAGGGCGGATCCGGTCGGCAGGACTGTCACCATAGTCCGCGGAAACCGGATCCGCGCCGTCAAACGGGCCGTGTCAGCGAGGAAGCGCCGAAGCCCGCCAAGCGCCTTCGCCGGGTGCGAGCGGTGCCCGCACGAGCGAAGCCTTGTCCGCCCACCACGAATCCCGTTTCGGCGCCGGCTCCGGCGCCCGCGCACCGGCCGCCGCCGCGACGACGGCGGTCAGCGCGGCGAGTTCGGCGTCGTCCGGATTGCCGCGGACGACCTTCAGCAGCGGGGTTCCGGGCGTGCTCACAGCGGGATGTTCCCGTGCTTCTTGGGCGGCAGGTTTTCCCGCTTGCCTTGGAGCAGTGACAGCGCCTTGGCGATGTGGCCGCGGGTGTGCGCGGGCACGATCACCGAGTCGACGTAACCGCGCTCGGCCGCCGCGTACGGGTTCAGGAGCGTGTCCTCGTACTCCTGGATCAGCTCGGCGCGCAGCGCGTCGACGTCCTTGCCGTCGGCGGCTGCCGCGGCGAGTGTCTTGCGGTGCACGATGTTCGCCGCGCCCTGCGCGCCCATGACCGCGACCTGGGCCGTCGGCCACGCCAGGTTGATGTCCGCGCCGAGGTGCTTCGACCCCATGACGTCGTACGCGCCGCCGTACGCCTTGCGGGTGATGACGGTGACGAGCGGGACGGTCGCTTCGGCGTAGGCGTAGATCAGCTTCGCGCCGCGCCGGATGATGCCGTTCCACTCCTGGTCGGTGCCGGGCAGGAAGCCGGGGACGTCGACGAAGGTCAGCACCGGGATGTTGAACGCGTCGCAGGTGCGCACGAACCGCGCGGCCTTCTCGGACGCGTCGATGTCGAGGCAGCCCGCGAACTGGGTCGGCTGGTTCGCCACGATGCCGACGCTGCGCCCGTTCACCCGGCCGAAGCCGACCAGGATGTTGGGCGCGAACAGTTCGTGCACCTCGAGGAAATCACCGTCGTCGACGACGCGGTTGATGACCTCGTGCATGTCGTACGGCTGGTTCGGCGAATCCGGGATGAGCGTGTCGAGCTCGCGATCGGACTCGGTCACGTCATCGAAGAAGCCACCGGAGGGCGCGTCCGTCTCGAACAGCGGCGCTTCGGACAGGTTGTTCGCCGGGAGGAACGAGAGGAGTTCCTTGACGTAGGCGATCGCGTCCTCGTCGTCGGAACCGAGGTAGTGCGCGTTACCCGAACGGGTGTTGTGCGTGCGCCCGCCGCCGAGCTCCTCGAAGGTGACCTCTTCGCCGGTCACGGTCTTCACGACGTCGGGGCCGGTGATGAACATGTGGGAGGTCTTGTCGACCATCACCACGAAGTCGGTCAGCGCGGGGGAGTAGACGTGCCCGCCCGCGTTGGCGCCCATGATCAGCGAGATCTGCGGGATGACACCGGACGCCTTGACGTTGCGGTTGAAGATCTCGCCGTACAGCCCGAGCGAGACGACGCCTTCCTGGATCCGCGCGCCGCCGCCCTCGTTGATGCCGATGATCGGACGGCCGGTCTTGATCGCCAGGTCCATCACCTTGACGATCTTCTCGCCGTACACCTCGCCGAGTGAACCGCCGAAGACGGTGACGTCCTGGCTGAACACGCACACCGGGCGGCCGTCGACGGTGCCGTAGCCGGTGACGACGCCGTCGCCGTACGGCCGGTTCTTCTCCTGGCCGAAGTTCACCGAGCGGTGCTTGGCCAGCTCGTCGAGTTCGACGAACGAGCCTTCGTCCAGCAGCAGGTCGATCCGCTCGCGAGCGGTCTTCTTGCCTTTGGCGTGCTGTTTCTCCACCGCCCTCGCGGAACCCGCGTGCACCGCCTCGTCATACCGGCGGTACAGGTCGGCCAGCTTGCCGGCCGTCGTGTGGATGTCCGGTTCGTCCTCGGGCGGCGTCCCGAGCGGCTCCGTCGCACTGCTCATGAAACCGCAGCCTAGCTACTCGACGGTCACTTCGCGTGTGGCGTAGGCAACGTCCGTCGCTAGAGCGAAGCGCGCACCAGACCGGATTCGTAGGCGGCGATCACGAGCTGCGCCCGGTCGCGTGCCGCGAGTTTGTGCAGGAGATGGCCGATATGCGTCTTCACCGTCGCCAGCCCGAGGTGCAGGGTCCCGGCGATCTCGTCGTTCGACAGGCCGCGCGCGATCAGGCCGAGGACCTCGCGTTCGCGGGTGGTGATGTTGTCCAGCGACGCCGCGACGCGCTGGCCCGGTTCGGGTAGCCGGGCGAATTCGGCGATGAGCCTTCGCGTGATCGAAGGGGCGAGCAGCCCTTCGCCCGCCGCGACGACCCGGATCGCGGTCAGCAGTTCGGCGGGCGGGGTGTCCTTCAGCAGGAATCCACTGGCGCCCGCGCGCAGGGCCGAATAGACGTAGGCGTCGAGATCGAAGGTCGTCAGCATCAGCACGTGGACGCCTTCGGTGGCGGCCGACGCGCAGATCCGCCGGGTCGCTTCGATCCCGTCCAGCTCCGGCATGCGGACGTCCATCAGCACGACGTCGGGGCGTTCCTTCTCGGCCAGTTCCGCCGCCTCCAAGCCGTCGCTCGCCTCCCCGACGACTTCGAGATCCGGCGCGCTGTCGACGAGCACGCGGAAACTGCCGCGCAGCAACGCCTGGTCGTCGGCGATCAGTACGCGGATCATCGTGTCCCCACTTCCTTGGCGGCGTACGGCAGCCGCGCGAACACCCGGAATCCCCCGGCGGGAAGCGGGCCCGCTTCGAAGTCACCACCGTAGACGGCGACGCGTTCGCGCATGCCGATCAAACCGTGCCCGCCGCCGGTCGACGGCGAGCCTTCGCCGCGCCCGTCGTCGACGATCTCGACGCTGACCTCGCCGGGGCCTTCGGTGATCGTCACCCGGCAGGCCGACGGCCCCGCGTGCTTCACGACGTTGGTCACCGCCTCCTGCGTGATGCGGTAGACCGAAAGCGCGACACCTTCGGGGAGGTCGTCCACCGCCTCGCCGGTCAACTCGACTCGCACCCCGGCCTGTCCGGCCCGTTCGGCGAGGGTCCGCAGATCGGCGAGTTTCGGCGCGGGCCCGAGCGCCGCTTCGGGCGTCCCGTCACCCGAGCGGAGGACGCCGAGCATGCGCCGGAGTTCGACGAGGGTTTCGCGGCTGGTGAGTTCGATGACCCGCAACGCTTCGCGGGCTTCTTCGGGCTGTTCCTTCGCGACGTGGTTGCCGACGGCCGCCTTGACCGCGATCAGGCTCATGCTGTGCGCGACGACGTCGTGCATTTCGCGCGCGATGCGCAGCCGCTCATCGGAAACCGCCTGATCGGCCTGGGTTTCGGCGAGCTGGGCCAGGTTCGCGCGCCGTTGCCGCGTCATCCAGCCCAGCGCCCACGAGCCCGCCACCCCGCCGCCCGCGAAGGCCGTCGACGCGATCGTGTTCGGCCCGAGCCGCAGGAACTCGAAGATCATGACGACGACCAGGCCGAGCCCCATCGCGATCAGCGAGCGGGCCCGCGGATGTTCCAGCGCCACGGTGTACAGGGCGCACGCGGTGGCCAGGAGCGCGGCCGGGCCCAGCCCGTTGCCGGCGAGCAGGGCCGGGATCAGGCTGCCGAGGCCGAGGCCGTAGGCGACCAGGGGCCGGTGGCGCCGCAGCGCGATCGCGATCCCGCTGGCGGCGATCGTCGCCCAGGCGAGCCACATCGGGATGGCGATGAGGAACGTCCAGGTCCGCGCGGCGAGGTTCCCGCCGACGGCCACGACGAGGACCACCGCGAGAAGCGCGTCGATCAGGTACGCCACCCGCTGCGGGAGCGCCGACGGCTGTTTCATACGGCGAACTTAGCCGGGCGGGTGGCGCGTGCGCGTCCGTCCGGTGGAGGTCATCCCCAGGGTGGAGATCAGCCTCCGTGAGCCGCCGCGAAGAACTCCTTCAGCTTCTCGCGCCAGCTTCGCAGCGCCTCGGGTACGACATCGTCTTGTCCGGCAGGGACGGTCTGCGTCAGCTCCACCATGGTGCCGTCGAGTTCGGAGTGGCTGAACTCCCAGCGCACGACGCCGCCGCGCGGCAGGGAGAGCTCCAGCAGCCGCGGCGGCTCTTCGCGGATGACCGTGCCCGACGTCTTTTCGGGCGTGACCAGTGCCCAGACGTCGTCGAGCGGTTTCCAGACCAGGTCGCGGCGGAAGCGGATCACCTTGCCCTCACCGGTTTCCAGGACTTCGCCGTCGGCGAGCCCGAACTCCTCGATGTAGGCCTCGATGGGGCCGACCCAGTCCTGCGGCGGCTCGTGGTCCTCGCCGTCGAGCAGGGCGGTGAGCGCGACGAGGCAGCTGTCCCAGCCGGCGGCCGTGCGGCCCGCCGCGATCCTGGCGATCGCGGGTTCACCCCGGCCGAAGGTATGGGTGAACAGCAGACGGCTGCCGTCGCCCTCCGGAGTGATCTCCCAGCGCAGCACGTCGTCGTTCCAGCTGAAGGCGAACACGCGAGGTTCGTCGGCTTCGAGGACCTCGCCCGCTGTCGGGGCCTCTTCGCCTTCGAAGGTGAACTCGATGGTCCCGCCCGGTCGCAGGTCGACGGCGACCGCCGCGGGGAACCACTTCGCGAGCTCCGACGGTTCGGTGATCGCCCGCCAGACGCGCTCCGGCCGGTGCGCGAGACGGCGTTCGATCCGCAGCGCGGGGCGCTCTCCGACGGTTTCCAACCGGGCGCGAGGGTTCACGGTTACCTCCTAATGTGCCTCAAGGGGAATATAACCGTGCGGGAATACTGGGTCAAACGCCGCGCAGGGCGGCTACCGCGTCCTTCAGTTCAGGGTCGGCTTGGGCCTTGTCGAGGGCCGTCGCCAAGACCTCGTGATAGGTCGGTTCTGTTTCGGAGAGCCGTTTCCTGCCTTCCTCGGTGATGCACGAATACACCCCGCGGCGATCGTTCTCGCAGGGGTCGCGTTCCGTCAGGCCGGCGTCTTCGAGGCGGACGACCATCCGGCTCACCGAACTCTGGTTGAGCCCGATCGCCTCGGCGAGTTCCTGCATGCGCAGGACCCCCCTCTCGGTGGCGGCCAGCTTGCCGAGCGCGCGGAACTCGGAGAGCCCGAGTCCGTGCCGCCTTTGCAGTGCCTTCGCGAGTTCTTGCTCGATGCGCCCGTGCAGCGTGAGGACACGGCCCCATGCCTGTTCGTCGGCGGTCATGGCGACCTCCCTGGATCTGCTTGACACGAGTTTACATGCAGTGACAGCATCTGCTTGCACATACATGTACTTTGAAATCACTCGGAGGGGATCGCGATGACCGAGGATCGAAGCTTCCTGTTCCTGATCGGGAGCGCCCGCGCGGGCGGCAATACGGAGATCCTGGCGCGGCGGGCGGCGAAGGCGCTTCCTCGTGCTGTGAAGCAGCGATGGATCCGGACGGCCGAGCTGCCGTTGGCGCCGTTCGTCGACCGGAAACACGACGGCGAGGAGTTGGTCCCGCCCGCCGGGAACGAGCGAGCACTGTTCGACGCGACCATGGCCGCCACGGATCTGGTGATCGCGTCGCCGGTCTACTGGTACAGCGTGTCGGCGTCGGTGAAGCTGTACTTCGACCATTGGGCGGGCTGGCTGGACCAGCCGGAACTCCGCTTCAAGGAGCAGATGCGCGGTAAGACCTTGTGGGGGGTGAGCGCGCTCGCCGAGCAGCCGGAACAGGCGGAACCCCTGATCGGAACCCTGCGCAAAACCGCCGTATATCTCGGAATGCGCTGGGGCGGGCAGTTGACCGGCAACGGAAGCCGACCTGGCGACGTCCTGCTGGACGAGGGCGCGCTCAAGGCGGCCGAGACCTTCTTCGCCGGGGCGGATCTCGTGCGCGCCTGAGCTTCAGGACGTGTGGACACCGATGCCGCCCCGGCCGGGAGCGAGGTCGTCGCGCAGGACGAGGTTCTCGTCGTAGTCGCCGCCGTTCTGGGAGCGGAACGGGATCGGGTCGCTGGTGGACAGGGTGCGCAGCCTGCCCCGCAGTGCTTCGGCGGCGACGTCGTACTGCTCGGGCGAAACCCGGTCGGCGCCGCAGACCGTGAGTGGAGGGAGGACGGACATCCCGGCGTACCAAAGGGTTCCGTGCTGGAGCGGGAACAACACGTCGTTGATCTCGCCGTTCACGCCGCGCGGTCCGATGGTGGTTTCCGGCGCGCCCGCGGTCAGCAGGACCATGGCGCGTTTCCCGGCCAGCACCCCTTCGCCATAGCGCGACGTCCGGCCGTCGGGGCGTCGCACGCCGTAAGCGAAACCCTTGACGAAAACGCGGTCGAACCAGCCCTTGAGGATCGCGGGCATCCCGTACCACCACAGCGGGAACTGGACGATCACCGTGTCCGCCCACGCCAGTTTCTCGTGCTCGGCACGGATGTCTTCGCCGAGTTCGCCGGTCTCGAAGGCGTTCTTCGACGTCGAGCCGACGACGAGCCGATCTGGGGAAGCGGCCCGGCCGAAGTCGTCGGCGTCGACGACGGCCTTCCACTTCATCGCGTACAGGTCGGATTCCCGGACGTCGGCGCCCTGCGCGCGAAGGGCGCGCACGCCTTCGTCGCGCAGCGAGCCACTGAGGGAACGGGGTTCCGGGTGGGCGAAGATCCACAACACGTTCATGTGTCCACCGTCGCGCGGTCCGGCGGCCGACGCGAGTGGCCCGATGGCCAACATGTGCAAGAATCAGGCCATGGGCTTTTTCGGACATCCCGGTCGTCATCGGGTCGCCGTGCTGGTCCGGCACGGAATGCTGGTGATGGAGCTGGGCATCGTCATCCGGCTCTTCGGCACGGCCAGATCGGCCGACGGCGAGCCGCTCTACGAGGTCGTCACCTGCACGCCGGAACCCGGCCAGATCCGGACCGACGCCGATGTCACCATCTCGGTCCCGCTCGGCCCGGAAGTGCTGGCCGAGGCCGACACCGTCGTCATCCCGGCCTCGTCCACCGAATACGAACCGTCGGGGCACGACCTCACCGAGCCGCTCGCGCGGGCGCTGGAGCTGATCCGGCCGGACGCCAGGATCGCGTCGATCTGCACGGGTGCCTTCGTGCTCGCCGCCGCCGGACTGCTCGACGGCCGGAAGGCGACCACGCACTGGCGTTCGGCGCTGGACTTCCAGGCGAAGTTCCCGAAGGTCGACCTGGACCCCAATGTGCTCTACACCGACGACGGGAACGTTCTGACCGCGGCGGGGGTCGCGTCCGGGATCGACCTCTGCCTGCACATGATCCGGTGTGATCACGGCGCCGCGGTCGCGAACGAGGTCGCGCGCGGCACGGTCGTCTCGCCGCATCGCGAGGGTGGGCAGGCGCAGTTCATCCGGCGTCCGGTGCCGGAGCCGCAGTCCTCGTCGACGGCGGCGGCGCGGGCCTGGGCGCTGGAAAACCTCGACCGGCCGCTGACGCTGCGCGAGCTGGCGGCGAAAGAGGCGATGAGCACGAGGACGTTCACGCGGCGGTTCCGGGACGAAGTCGGGATTTCGGCGCTGCAGTGGCTGACCCAGCAACGGATCGAACGGGCCCGCCAGCTGCTCGAAGAGACCGACTTGCCGGTGGACAAGGTCGCCGCCGAGGCGGGGTTCGGCACGGCCGCGTCGCTGCGCCAGCATCTCCAGGCCGCGTTGGGTGTCTCGCCGAGCGCGTACCGGAATACCTTCCGTGAAGCCGTCTAGAAACAGCTGACCGACTGGTAACTTACCCAGAAATAAGTTCCGGAGGTGGTCAGTGTCAACAGCGAAGGCCCTCAAACTCGCCGAACGGATCCTGTTCGGCGCCGCCGCGATCGGCACGGTGTACTCCGCCAGGACGGGCAACCGGCGGTTGCAACTGGTGACGAAACCGGCCGCGGTCCCCGTCCTCGCGGCTCGTGTCGCTCGGGCGCAAACCCTTGCACCAGGAGAGAAAGGGCTGCTCGTCGCCGCTTTGGTCGCGGCAGGCGCGGGCGACCACTTCATGGGCCGGTCGCATGAGGACCGTGAGCTGATCAAGGGCGCGACGTCGTTCGGCGTGATGCAGGTGCTGTATTCCGCGTTCCTGTGGCGCCGCGGCGCACGTCCGCGTGCCGCGACCGCGACGCCCCGGCTCGGGGCGTGGGCTGCGGCCGCCGTCGCGATGACGCTCCCGAAGCCGTCTCCGGTGTCCTCGGTGCTTTCGGTCTACGGAGGCCTGCTGAGCACGACGTCGACTCTCGCGGCAGACCCGGCCTTGGCGCCGAAGGCTCGGGTGTCGGGCGGGATGGTGGTCCCGTCGGGTGATCGCCGGACCTGGATCGCCGCCGGCGCGCTGCTGTTCTCCGCGTCAGACCTGGCGATCTTGATTCGCCGCAACTTCGTCACCAGTGAGCGAGTGCGAGCCAACCTCGAAACCTTCGTGCTGACCTCGTATCTGGCCTCCCAATGGCTGCTCGTCGAGGGCATGACCGCGGAGGAGTAGAAAGTTAAGCAGGTACTTGACTATCGCTCGGCGTGGGCGGATAGTTAAGCATGTGCCTAACCAACAGATGGATCAGGTGTTCAAGGCGCTTTCCGACGGGACGCGCCGCGAAATGATCGAGCGCCTCACCCGGGGACCGGCCTCGGTGGGGGAGCTCGCGCAGCCGTTGTCGATGTCGTTGCCCGCTGTGATGCAGCACCTCCAGGTGCTCGAAACCTGCGGACTGGTCCGGTCGGAAAAGGCGGGCCGCGTCCGCACCTGCCATCTCGAACCGGACGGCCTGCGGATGGCCGAGGACTGGCTCGGCGGGCAGCGCACCGGCTGGGAACACCGGCTCGATCGCCTTGGTGGCTTTCTCGACTCCGACGAAGGGAAACGGTCATGACCGTCAAACACGCCACTTTCACCCTCGAACGCGTCTATCCGGTGTCGCCGGAACGCGTTTTCGCCGCCTGGTCCGATCCCGCCGCGAAAGCGGGCTGGTTCACCGTGCCGGGCGGCGGGCATTCCTTGGACTTCCGTGTCGGCGGCCAGGAGGTCACCAGCGGTCCTCCCGATGACGGGAAGCGGATGGTCTTCGAAGCGCGCTACGAAGACATCGCCGAGAACGAGCGGATCGTCTACGCGGGCACACTCTCCGCGAACGACGTTCTGGCGACCGTGTCGGTCACGACGGTGCTGCTCGAAGCCGAGGCGGACGGAACCCGGCTGACGCTGATCGAGCAGGGCACCTTCCTTGACGGGCACGAAGAACCGAGCTGGCGGGAACAAGGTACGGGCGACTGGCTCGACAAACTGGGCAAAACACTGTCGCGATGATTTCCGGCAGGATGGGGACATGCTGACCGCTGAGCTGATCGTCGACAGCCGTTTCCCGTCGGAACCCGCGCTTTCCCCCGACGGGAAATGGGTGGCCTACCAGGTCTCGACCATCGCGAAAGGCGTTCCCGAGATCTGGCTCGCCGCTGTGGACGGCAGCGAAAAGCCGCGGAAGCTGGCCGAAGGGTCCTCGCCCCGGTGGTCCGCGGATGCCCTCTATTTCCTCCGGGACGGCCGTGTCTGTTCGGGGGACGAGGAGCTGTTCGCCTGGGGCAGTGAGATCACCGGATTCCTTCCGCTGCGCGACCGGATCGTGTTCATCGCCGAAGACGAGACGCCCGCTCCGGCCGTCTGGGTCTGGAGCGAGAGTCTTCGCCCGGCGCGGCTGCGAAGCTTCGATCCTCGAACCGGCGAGATCACGACACTGATCGAAGATCACGTCGTCGACGTCGCCCGACGGCAGGACGACAAGGCGCTCGCCGTCATCACCTGGCCGACGCCGGAAGCCGACCCCAGCGGGCTCGAACCCCGGCTTTCCTCGCTGGACCTGGAAACCGGTGAGCGGCGTGAGCTCGGCCGGGTCGCGTTCGAAGCCGACGGCCCCGTTTGGTGGCGGGACGAGGACGGCTGGCACATCGCGTACCTCGGGACTCCGGAACCGGTGGGTGGCTGGGCGGTCTTCGACGTTTCCGTGGAAACCGGGGAACAGCGGAACCTCACCGAGGAATCGACCTGCCCGGTCAAGCTCGCGCAGGTCGATTCCGGTGCTCCTCTGGTGCTCGTCGCCGACGGGCTCGACACGGCTCTCCATCGGCTCGGGTCCGGCGAAGTGTCGTTCTGGCGCGGGCAAGCCGACGCGCTGGCCTCGAACGGCGAGATCGTGGTCACCGTGCTGAGTACCGCGTACCGGCCGAAAGATGTCCATTGTGGACCGCTGGGCGGGGCGTCGACGCGAGTCAGCGACACGGCGCCGGAGTTCGCCGGGATTTCGTGGGGTTCCCAGGAACGGTTGTCCTACAAGGCGTCCGACGGCCTCACGTTGGACGGCCTGCTCGTCCTGCCGCCGGGAAAGACGCGGGCCGACGGGCCTTTCTCACTGGTCACGCGGGTTCACGGCGGACCGTACGACCGGTTCTCCGACCGCTTCATGCTCGGCTGGTTCCCGTCGGCACAGTGGCTGGCCCTCGCAGGGCACGCCGTCTTCCTGCCGAATCCCCGTGGGGGACAAGGCCATGGGCATGAATTCGCCGCTTCCGTCGCGGGACGGGTCGGCCTGGAGGAATGGGGCGATATCGAGACCGGGATCGATCTCCTCATCGCGGAAGGAGTGGCCGATCCGGAGCGGCTCGGGATCGTGGGCGGGAGTCACGGCGGATACATGACGGCCTGGGTCGTCGGGCAGACCCGGCGGTTCAAGGCGGCGCTGATGGTCGCCGGGATCAGTGACTGGGGAATGCTCGCCGCGACCGGTGAACTCGGTCCGCTGGTGGAATCCGCGCACAGCGGGAGTATCGGCTGGGAAGGGACAGGGCCGCACCGGCACGATCAGCTCAGCCCGATCTCCTTCGCGTCGAAGATCGAGACCCCCGTGCTGATCGTGCACGGTGCGGAAGACACGAACGTCCCCTTGTCCCAGGCGGAATTCTTCCACCGCGCGCTACGCCACTTCGGCGTCGAACACGACCTCGTCGTGTATCCCGGCGAAGGACATTCGCTCCGCGGACGTGATCACCAGCTGGACCTGCTCCGCCGGTCTCGCGAGTGGTTCGCGCGGTTGCTTTAGCTCCAGTCGGTCTGCGGTTCTCCGGGGATGTGCGTGCCGAAAGTCCATTCGTAGCCTTCGAGATCGTCGACGCGGCAGCGGTAATTGCCCCATTCGGTGTTCTCCGGTTTCCAGACCGGCGTCGCGCCGGCTTCGACGGCGGAAGCGAAGACGGCGTCCACGGCCTCCTGCGTCGGAAGGCTCACGTAGAGGCCGTGGCCGACCGTTTCGCCCTTGCGGGCCGGACGGTCGTAGTCCTCTTCCGCGCTGAACACGATGATCCCGACGCCGCCGAGCCGCAGTTCCGCGTGCTGGATCAACCCTTTGTCGTCGGCGAACTCCATGGTGGTCTCGAAACCGAAGGCGCGTTCGAGCCAGCGAAGCGCCTTCGGGGCATCGTGGTAAGAGAGGTAGGAGTGGAGGGAGGCGAGGCGGTCCTTGGTTTCGGTCATGGGCACAGCCTCGCAACCGATGCGGACAACTACGGTCCTGGATTGCCGGCCGTCACCAGAGCAGACGAAGCCCGAGCACGGTGATGAGCGCGCTGGACGCCAGCGCGGTCACCAGCTGTCCACGGCGTCCGGTCAACGCCTTGCCGAGTACGGCGCCACCGCCGGCGAGGAACAGTTGCCAGCTGGCCGAAGCGGCGAACGCGGCGAGCGCGAAGACCACGTGCTCCGCCCCGCTCGCCGCGGCCATGTCCTCGCTGCCGAGTACGAGCGCCGCGAAGTAGACCACCGTCGTCGGGTTCAGCAACGTGATCCCGAGCAGGCTCACGTACGCCTTCGCCGGACCGATCGCGACCGGCTGGGTCACCTCGGCTTTGGCGGAGGCGCGGAAGTTCCGGACCCCGGTGAGTCCGATGTGGACGGCCAGCCCGAGCAGCACCGCCACCGAGATCCAGCGCAACGGTTCGGCGATCGGCTCGATGATCGGGATCAGGCTGCCGCCGCCGAGGACCGCGAGCAGGGCGTACAGCCCGTCGGCCGTCGCGACTCCCAAGGCGGCGTACGCGCCGATCTTGAGCCCTGCCCGTGCTGTCAGTACCACCAGATAGGTCGCGACCGCGCCCACCGGGATGGCGATGCCATACCCGGCGAGCAGGCCCGCGACGAGCGCGGCGCTCACGGCAGGACTGGTGTCGGCCTCCGCCAGGACCCGGCCTGCTGCTGCACCCGCACCCGTCGGACGACGGAGGACGGGGACAGGAAGGTGAGGGTCGATGTCATGTGGTGAAGGATGCGAACGGACGGCCCGGCGCGCAACACAATTAACGGCGCAGGACGCTCCGCGGATGTCATGAAAGGGTCGTTCAGGACGTTTTTCGTCCTGAACGACCCTTTCATGACATGACTGACGGCCCCCGTCACGTCCGCCTCGCCCGTCACTGGACGACGGCCTGCTCCAGAACGGCGTCCAGATCGGCCAGCAACTTGGCCTTCGGCCGGGCGCCGACGGTCGTCCACACCGGACTCCCGTCGCGGAAGAGGATCAGCGTCGGCAAGGACATGACCTGATAGTTCCTTGCCGTGAGCGGGTTCTCGTCGGAGTTGAGCTTGCGGATGAGCAGCGCGCCGGCGCGCTCGTCGGCGATCTCCGCGAGCACCGGCGCGATCATGTGGCAGGGCGGGCACCATTGCGCCCAGAAGTCCACCAGGACGGGTTTGTCCTGGTCGAGGACGAGTTCTTGGAAGGTTTCGTCGGTGACGACGGAAAGGGACATTCAGGCCTCCTCGGTTCGCGGCACGACGACGCACGGTCCCGGCGGTGTTTTCAACGCGCCCGCCAGTTTGGTCAGCAGGCTGTCCCGCACGTCGTTGAGCCTGGCAAGACAGGCGTCCACCTCGGCGAGTTTGCGTTGGTAGACCTCGATCGAATCGGCGCACGAGTCGCCGGTCTCGTGCCCGGCGCGCAGGCATTCGACGAACGGCCTGGTGTCCTCGAGGCTGAGCCCGACCGCTTGCAGGGTCAGGATCTCGTGCACCAGGCGGTAGTCGTCCTCGTCGTACTCCCGGTAGCCGTTCGACGCGCGCCGTGCGTCGAGAAGCCCTTGTGACTCATAGAAACGCAGCGCGCGCGTGGTGGTTCCGGTGCGCGCGGCGAGCTCGCCGATCCGCATGGTCCGAGCGTAAACCTTGCCCTTGGCGTCAAGGCAAACGTTCAGTCGTCGAGATCGACCCGGATGGTGAGGAGGTTCGTGCCGATCGCCCGCACGGCGGCGCTGTTGAGCCTCGGCAGGGCCTTGAGGCGGACGCGGGGGTCGTCGCCGGGGAGCAGGTGTGCCGTGCCGGTGTGCCACCGGCCCTTGAGCCGGACGCGGACGCGCGGGTCGGCCTGGATGTTGCGGACGTACTGCGATTTCTCGCCGAACTCGGAGACGATCCAGAACTCGCGGCCCACCCTGCGGCCCCCGATCGGCGTCTGCCGGGGCACCCCGGACTTGCGGCCGGTGGTCTCCAGGACCGGCTGGTTCGGCAGGCGGACGAGGATCGGGTTGCCGACGTGGCGCTGGAAGGTCGTGGCCACCCGGTGCTTGATCTCGTGAAAGCGCGACATGCCGTCCAGCGTGCCTGACGGTTCTACGCTTGGCCCATGGTGAACGAGTCCGACGTGGCCCTGGGGGACGGGACCACCCTGCACACATACGACACGGGCGGCGCCGGTCCGGTGGTCTTCTGGCATCACGGCACCCCGAACATCGGCGCCCCGCCCGCCCCGCTGTTCCCGGCCGCTGCGCGGCTCGGACTCAGGTGGGTCTCCTGCGACCGGCCCGGTTACGGCGGCTCGTCGCCGCGGCCCGGCCGAGACGTCGCGTCGGCGGCGTCGGACGTCGAGAAGGTCGCCGACGCACTGGGGATCGAGCGGTTCGCGGTCTTCGGGCATTCCGGTGGCGGACCGCACGCGTTCGCCTGCGCGGCTCTGCTGCCGGAACGGGTCTCGGCGATGGTCGCCGTCGCGAGCATGGCCCCGTACGACGCCGACGGGCTGGACTACTTCGCCGGCATGAGTCCAGCAGGAGTGGGCGCTCTGACGGCCGCCTTGGCGGGACGGGAGGCGAAGGAGGACTACGAGGCCTCGGCCGAATACGACGCCGAGATGTTCACCCCTTCGGACCACGCGGCCCTTGCCGGTGACTGGAAATGGTTCCTCGAGGTCGTCGGCCCCGCGATCGAGGGCGGCCCCGGCGGACTGATCGACGACGATCTCGCGTACGTCGCGAAGTGGGGCTTCCAGCCGTCCGACGTCAAGGCTCCGGTGCTGCTACTGCACGGCGCCGCGGACCGGATCGCGCCGCTCGCGCACGGCGAGTGGCTGGCCCGGCAGTGCGCCGCTGCCGAGTTGCGCACTTTTCCCGAGGAGGGGCACCTTTCGGTTCTTCGCCACGGGGAGGCCGCGCTCGAGTGGCTGGCCGAGCGCCCGTGAGCTGACCGCGACTTCGCGTCGATGCGGGGTGGCGGTTTCGCGTGATCGGACGGACGGCACGCGTGATTGGACGGACGGCACGCGTGATTGGACGGACGGCACGCGTGATTGGACGGACGGCTCGCGGCGGAACCCGGCCGCGAGCGTGTCGTCCATCCAGACACGCGTGTCGTCCGCCTGATCACGCGTGCCGTCCGCCAGAACACGCGCGATCGCCAACGACAGCGTCTTCACACCGTTCGCAGTGGCGGCATCCGAGAGGGCTCGCCAGAACGCCCCAAATCGCTCACGACCCCGCAGCACCGAAGGCAGCGTGCAGCGCCTCTTCGTACTGCTGCCGCGAGAACGTCAGCACACCGATGGCGTCGTAGTTCCATTCCCGGTACGTATTGCGAAGACCCGACCAAGTCACGGTCTCGTCGTCGGTCGCTATCTTCACCACCAACGCCCAGCATTCGACGATGCCGCACGAGCACCCCAGCAGGAGGTGTTCGTCGTCTTCGGCGCCGTGCGGAACGTCGTCCGGTGCTTCCCCGAGGAGGTGCTCGGCGGAGCAACTGGTCAGGGGGCTGTAGTCCCCGGCGAGCAAGGGCGCGGGTTCCGGCGCGAACTCCTCGGCGCGTTCCTGCTGTTCCGCGAGCGCGTCGGGAAGTTCGGCCCGGCGCACCAGTTCCAGGAAGGAGACGCCGTCGATCAGCAGCTCGATCGCGGCTGTCGTTCTCCCGTTGGCCGATCGCCTTGTCACGTCGGAGACCCTGCGGAACTCGATCGAACGCATGGCGCCACGGTAACCGCCGGTGCCGGGGCCAGAGCGTGGTTTGGCCGGTTCAGGCCGCGGGCCGTCCGGCGCCGGTGTAGTCGTCGCCCTTCGAGTGGTACGTGTGGATCTGGATCGCCTGGCCCTGGGTGGGCGCGTTGATCATCAGGCCGTTCCCGAGGTACAGCCCGACGTGGTGGATGCGCGTCGCCGGGCTCCCGTAGAAGACGAGGTCCCCGAGCTTCGGTTCGCCGGACACCTGCGGCAGCGCCCGGAATTGGCTGTCCGCGGTCCGCGGGAGCGAGATCCCGGCTTCGTCGTAGGACTTCTTGGTCAGCCCGGAGCAGTCGAAGCCCGCCGCGCCCGCCTCGGGGCCGTTGCCGCCCCACACGTACGGAAGGCCGAGCTGACCGAGGGCGAACCGCGTCGCCTTCACGGCTGGGCTGGCGGAACGTGCCGGGTCGAGGGACAGGGTCGCGTACAGCTGCGCGTTGCCCAAGACGCGCTGGCGGAACAGTTCGGCGTCGTTGCCCTTGCCGCCCTGGTAGCCGGCGATGGCCTTCCACCAGCCGTTGCCGCCGCCGAGGTCGGCGCCGGAAGCGCACAGCGCGCGGCCGGCGGCGACCGACGCGGAGTCGGGGTCGGTGAGCGCGGGTTTCGCGATCCCGGGGATCGACGCGCCGTGCTTCTTCCACTGCTGTGCCGACAGGCCGAGGGGGTTGTCGCCGCCGCGTCCGTGGTTCGAGCTCGCCGCGCCGACCCCGGCAAGGGTGACCCAGGACAGGTGGCAGTTCGGCTGCTCGCCGCGCAGCGCCAGTTCACCGTTCGCGTAGCCAATGAGCGACTTCGCCGGGATGTCGAGCGGCCCGGCCAGTTTCGCCGCCCACTCTTCGAGCGGCCGGACGCCCTTCGGTGTCTCCTGGGCCTTGACCGGCGCGCTGACTTCGAGGACCGACGGACCCGCACCGCCGCCGACGGTGGCCGGATCCTGTTTGGCGGCCGGCACCGGGACCGGCTGGTTCCCGCCGGCCGGTGCCGGATCGTTGCCGCCGGCGAGCAGCCAGCCCGCCGTCGCGAGCCCCGCGACCAGCGGGAGAGCGACCAGGCCGCGCATCGCCACGCCGTGCGCCCACGACTTCTTCTTGCTGTTTTCGGGCGCGCTCGGGGCTGAATCGGGCTCGGTCACGCCGTCCAGGTTATTGGAGACCACCTCTGCGTAACGAGCGAACGCCTTGCACGTTAGGGGGACTCTCATATTCTGGACGAATGAGTGAGACGGGAGCGCTCGACGCCGGGCGTCTGAGTGCCGCGCTGTCCGGCCGGTACGCCACGATCCAGGTCGTGGCGAGCACCGGGTCCACCAACGCCGACCTGCGGGAAGCCGCCGCGAAGGGTGCCGAAGACCGCACCGTGCTGATCGCCGAGGAGCAGACGGCCGGCGTCGGCCGCCGGGCCAGGCAGTGGTCCTCGCCGAAGGGATCCGGCCTCTACGTCAGTGTGCTGCTGCGGCCGGACGGGGTTCCGTTCAGCAATTTGGGTTCACTTTCCGTGGTCGCGGGTCTCGCGGTCCGGGAGGTCGCCGCGAGTGTGGGCGTCGACGCCGTCCTCAAGTGGCCGAACGACGTGTTGGCCGGTCCCGGTCGCGCGAAATGCGCGGGCATCCTGGCGGAGGCCGCCGCCGGTGACGAGAGCACCGTGGTCCTCGGCATCGGCCTGAACGTCCTGCCGCTCGGCGAGAACGTCCCGGCCGGGCCCGGCGGCCTGCCGGCGACCTCGCTGGCCGAGCAGGGGGCGACGGAGACCGATCGCGCCGAGATCGCCACGCGGCTGCTCACCGGTTTCGACGAACTCGAACGCCGCTGGCGGCTCGCCGGCGGGTCGCTGGCCGAGGCCGGTCTGCTCGGGGACTACCGGCGGCATTGCGCCACGCTCGGCCAGGATGTCGAGGTCCAGCTGCCCGACGGCTCGGCGCTGACCGGCCGTGCCGCCGACATCGATCCCGCGGGCCAGCTCCAGGTCGACGTTCCCGGTGGTGAGCGGTACACGGTGTTCGCCGGCGACGTCGTGCACGTCCGGCCCGCCGGGGCCTGATCCGTGCGTCTCGATTTCCGGCGTCTCCTCTTCCGCCGGGACCGTTCGCCGGTACGGTGAGCTCACCAGCGCCGAACATACTTTTGGGAGCGTCCGCCGTGGCCTATCCGGACGATTTGCTCAGCGAAAACGAGCACGTCGTGGTGCACAGTCACCCGCATTTCAAGATGCTGATCTTCCCGTTCCTCGCGCTGATCGTCACGCTCGGCGTGGGCATCTGGCTGGCCGTGATCGCGAGGGACGCGACGGCCCCGTGGGACCTGATCTCGGAGATCGCGATCGCCGCGGTCGGGGTCGGGCTCGTCGTATGGCTCTTCCTCGCTCCGTTCGTCCGCTGGCGCACGACGCATTTCATCGTGACCACGGATCGGCTGATCGCCCGTGAAGGCGTGCTCAAGCGGACCGGGATCGACATCCCGTTGTCGCGGATCAACAGCGTCCAGTTCGAGCACGGCCTGCTGGACCGCGTGTTCGGCTGCGGCACGCTGGTGATCGAGTCCGCTTCGGACGAACCGCTGAAGTTCGACGACATCCCCAAGGTCGAGCGTGTGCACACGGTGATCTACCGCGAAGTCAACGACAACCCGTACGACGACTTCGCGCCGCCTGCCGCCGGCGCGCCGCAGCAGACCGAACCCCTGCCGCCGCAAGGGCCCCCGCCGCGCGGAAACCGGCGGCGTTGATGGGCACGCGAGAGCTGGGGCTGCCCGACCGCGTCCCGTCGGCCGCCGCGTTGCCGGAACGGGTGACGATCTGGGAGGTCGGTCCGCGTGACGGTCTCCAGAACGAGAAGTCGATCGTCCCGGTCGAGGTCAAACTCGAATTCCTGGACAAGCTCGCCGATGCCGGGCTGACCACGCTCGAGGCGACCAGTTTCGTGAGCCCGAAATGGGTGCCGCAGCTGGCTGACGCCGAGCAGCTCCTGGCCGGGCTCGAAAAGCGCGAGGGCGTCCGGTATCCGGTGCTCGTCCCGAACGAGCGCGGGCTGGACAGGGCGCTGGAGGCCGGCGTCTCGCATATCGCGATCTTCGCCAGCGCCACCGAGACCTTCGCCAAGAAGAACCTCAACTCGACGGTGGACGACCAGTTCGCGATGTTCGAGCCGGTCGTCACCCGGGCGCGGGCCGAAGGCCTCGATGTCCGCGGCTACGTGTCGATGTGCTTCGGCGACCCTTGGGAGGGCGCCGTCCCGGCCTCGCAGGTCGCCGGAGTGGGTAAGCGGCTCCTGGACCTGGGCTGCTCGCAGCTCTCGCTCGGGGACACCATCGGCGTCGCCACCGCGGGCCAGGTCGAGGCGCTGATCGGCCAGTTCGCCGACGTCGGCACCTTGGCCGTCCATTTCCACGACACCTACGGCCAGGCACTCGCGAACACGCTGGCCGCCCTGCGCTGCGGTGTGTCCACTGTGGACTCCTCGGCCGGTGGGCTCGGTGGCTGCCCGTACGCCGAATCGGCCACCGGGAACCTCGCCACCGAAGACCTCGTGTGGATGCTCGACGGTCTCGGCGTCGAAACCGGGGTCGACCTCGACGCGCTGGTGGCGACGAGCAAGTGGATGGCCGGGAAGCTGGGCAGGCCGAGCCCGTCCAGGGTGGTCAACGCGCTCGCCGGATGAGGTTCGCCGAACTCACGGACGGGACCTGTTTTCGCCCTCGTCGAACGTCGCCGCCCGCGCGGGCCTTGACGCGCTTTCGGGTATCCGCCGACGAGAACGCCGGTCGGCGCTAAGGTCGTAACGCGTCCTGTCCGCTGCCTCCCCCGTCACCGGTGGGGTTCGATTCCTTGGGGGAGGTGCGGTGACCGATCCGAGCGAGGCCGGAACGGGCCCGATCCGGCTGCCCGTCCAGTACGACGACGCCCCGACACCACCGCACGGGGCGCGCGCTCCGTACGCGCCTTCGCCGTGGCCGCCCGCGGTGGCGCCGTTGCGGGTGCCGTTCCCGCCCCGGCCCGTCGCCCCGCCGCCCATGGGGGCTTTGCGGACCGAACGGGAAAGCGTGATCGCGCTGTTCCTCGTGCACATGTTCCCCATCGGGCATCTGCCGGTCGCGATGGGGAAACCCGCGCGCCAGTTGCCGCTCCCCGAAGGCGGTTCCGGCCCGCAGGATCACCCCGAAGCGGACGTGCTGGACGATCTGGACGCGTTGTCACACGTCAGCAGTGGCTTCCGGCGATCGCCGACGACTCCGGCCGTCGCGCCCCCGCCGGCGTTGACCAGGGGGCACGACCCGTGGGGCGGAGCGTCCCAAGAGGACTGGACGGCGCGCTTCGCCGGAGACAACGGTTATCTGTGGCCGCCCGCCGAACTCTTTCCCGAGGGCGGTATCGATCCCGCGACGCCGGCGATGCTCGAAGCCGGCACTCATCTCGACCGTTTCGGGGATCAGCACGGCCGGGTGTTCGCCGAGGACGGGACCCTGTTCCCGATGCGCTCGCTGCCGCCGGAGCAGGTCACCACGTACCGGCGTTACCGCGTCGTCCGGCCGCTGCCGGTCTGGCGATCGGTGACCGCCGAATGGTTCGGCCAGCCGGGCGGCGGGGTGCGCTTTCGCACGGTGCTGGGCGCCGATGAACTCGTCACGCTGGGCTACCTGGCGGACGTCACGGGGGAGGTTCGGTGAACACGGGGACGATCCTGCGGTGGCTGGCCGCGCTGGGTGTGCCCGCCGAGGTGGTCTCGGTCGGCGCGGAGACGGACAACGCCTGGTGCCTCATGCGCACTGAGGAAGAAGACGCCGAGCCCGCCTGGGAGGTCTTCTGGCGTGAGCAGGGCAACCGGTACGACTGGGCGCGTTTCACCAGCGAACAGGTCGCCTGCCACTACCTCTTCGGCCGTCTCGCCTGGTCCCAGGTCGCGCGCGGCGCCGTCGGCCTGCTGCCCGGGGCACAGTGACCCTCCTTGGCTGAGGAGTTGGGGGGTGCGCCAAAGGAACCAAAGCTAGTTTGTGAAATTGGTTTTGCAACAAGCCCCCCCCCCCACCCCCCCCCCCGACCCCCACACCGCCGCCCC
>NZ_JBIUAQ010000012.1:82805-221394 GCF_044547565.1 Amycolatopsis sp. NPDC052450
GGGGCGTCGGCCCGGGCCCCCTGTCCCCCCCTTGGGCTGGGTTTGTCAAAAACCAATTCCCCAACCTTTGGTTTTGGCTATTGTGCTTTCCCCAACGAGGCCAGCCACTCACGCCCACTGGAGCACGCCTCACGGTCGGCCCGGTTGCCCGTGTCGCGAAAGCCACTTTCGGGACGTCCAGCGTCGCGAAAGTGGCTTTCGCGACATGCTCGGCCCACGCGCGTTCAGCGCTTCAGGATCGCCAAGGCCTCATCGTGGAGCAGGCCGTTCGTCGACAGCGCCGAGCCGTTGTCGTAGCGCGCTTCGCCGTCGAGGTCGCTGAACCGGCCACCGGCCTCGGTGACCAGCACCTGGGCGGCCGCGACGTCCCACGGGTTCACGATGCATTCCGCGGTGACGTCGAGCGCGCCCTCGGCGACCAGGCAGTGGTGCCAGAAATCGCCGAAAGCGCGGGTTTCCCAGCACGCGTCGACGAGGTCGAGGTACTTCTCGCGTGAGTGGTACTCCACCCACGAGTTCAGGTCCGTTGTGGACAGATACGCGTCTTCGAGCGACGCGACCTTCGACACCGAGATGCGGCGCTCGCCGGCGGAGTCGCTCATCCAGGCACCGTCGCCGGCGGCGGCCCACCAGCGGCGGCCGAGCAGCGGCGCGCTGATCATCCCCACCACGGGGGTGCCGTCTTCGACCAGCGCGATCAGCGTCGCCCAGACCGGGACGCCACGCAGGAAGTTCTTGGTCCCGTCGATCGGGTCGAGCACCCAGGCGCGGCCGGTCGCCGCGGTGCCGCCGCGTTCCTCGCCGAGCACCGCGTCTTCCGGCCGGTCCGTGGCGAGGATCGCGCGGATGGCGTCTTCGACGGCGGTGTCGGCGTCGGTCACCGGCGTCCGGTCGGGTTTGCGCTCCACGGCCAGGTCGAGCGCGCGGAACCGGGCGGTGGTGATGGCGTCGGCGGCGTCGGCCAGCCGGGTGGCGAGTTCCAGATCATTCTCGTAGCCAGGCACGGTCACGATGCTTTCACGCCCGGCAGTCGTAGAGTTGGCCAGGTGAGCATGGTGCTACTCGCCGAGGACGACCCGGCCATCGCCGATCCGCTTTCCCGCGCACTCCAGCGGGAGGGGTATGAAGTGCGTGTCGTCGGCGACGGTCCAGCCGCTCTCGACGCGACCGAGAGCGATCGGGTGGATCTGCTGGTCCTCGATCTGGGCCTGCCCGGAATGGACGGGCTGGAGGTGTGCCGCCGCCTGCGCGCCAGCGGCACCGAGGTGCCGGTGCTGATGCTCACCGCGCGTACCGACGAGGTCGATTTCGTGGTCGGGCTCGACGCCGGCGCGGACGACTACGTCGCCAAGCCGTTCCGGCTCGCCGAACTGCTGGCCCGCATCCGGGCGCTGCTCCGCCGCCGGGCCCCCGACGTGCTCGAAGCCGGGGGAGTGCGGATGGACCTCGGTGCCCGGATGGTCACCGTGGACCTGCACGAGGTGCAGCTGGCGAACAAGGAGTTCGAGCTGCTCCGGGTGCTGATGAGCCGCGCGGGCCAGGTGGTCAGCCGCGACGAGATCCTCGCCGAGGTGTGGAACGACCTCGAATCGAAGACCTCGAAGACGCTCGACATGCACATGTCGTGGCTCAGGCGGAAGCTCGCGATCGCGGCCGACGAAGCCGCCGGCCGAGCGGGCAAACCCGGCGGGAACGGCGACGGCGAACGGCGGATCGCCACGGTCCGCGGCGTCGGCTTCCGCTTCAACGCGGAATAGCATGCGCCGTCGCATCCTGCTGGCGATCCTGCTCGCCGTCGCGGTCACCGCGGCGGTGCTGGGCATCCCGCTGGGGATCACCGCCTGGCAGCTGGTCGAGAACCTCAACCGGGAGAACCTCGCTTCGTCGGCCCGCGGGATCGCGGCGACACTGGACAACGAAATCGCCGTCGGCCAGCCGATCAACCTCGACCTCGTCCGGGTCGCCGTCCCGCAGGGCGGTTTGCTGACCGTCCGCGCGCAGGGGCAGATCGAGAAGCGGTACGGCTCCGACCCCGGCTCGGACGTGGTGTCCGAGCGGGCGCCGATCGCGTTGCACGGCGAAGTCGAGCTGGCCGTGCCCGCCGGGCCGATGCGCACCCGCCAGACCCAGGTGACGCTGCTCGTGCTGTTGCTGGTCGTGCTGTCGGTGGGCACCGGAACGGTGGTCGCGACGGTGACCGCGCGCAGGCTCGCGAAACCGCTGAGACACGTCGCGGATCGCGCGGTCAAACTCGGCGGCGGCGACTTCCGGCCGGATCCCAAGCGCTACGGCGTCGGCGAGCTCGACATGGTCGCCGAAGCGCTCGACGCGTCCGGTTCGGCGCTCGCGCAGCTCGTCCAGCGGGAACGCCAGCTCGTCGGCGATGTCTCCCACCAGCTGCGGAGCCGGTTGACCGCGTTGCAACTGCGGCTCGAACCGCTCACCGTCTACCCCGACCAGGACGTCGTCGACGAGGCGAAGGCCGCGCAGGAACAGGCGGACCGGCTCGCCGAGGCGCTCGACGAGCTGCTGGCCGCCGCGCGGGCGGCACGGGAGGTCGGCGCGGAGCCGGTGAGCCTGCAGGAAGTGCTTCCCGAAGTCTCCGAAGAGTGGCGACAGCTGCTTCGCGCCGAAGGCAGGCATCTTCGGATCCGGGTCACCGACGGGCTGAGGGCGAGGGCGACGCCAGGCCGCCTGCGCGAGGTCGTCGGGGTCCTGCTCGACAACGCGCTCCGCCACGGCGCGGGAACGGTCACGCTCGCCGCGCGGCGTGGCGACACCGAGGGCACCGTCGTCATCGAGGTCGCCGACACCGGCTCGGGCGTGCCGGACGAGTTGGCGCCGCACATCTTCGAACGCGGCTTCTCCGGTGGCGGCTCGACCGGCGTCGGGCTCGCGCTCGCCCGTGCGCTCATCGAGGCCGACGGCGGACGGCTGGAGCTGTCGAGCAAGCAACCCGCGGTGTTCAGTCTCTTCTTGAAGGTGCCCCGGCCGGGTGATGTGGCCGAAGTGCGCTGGCCCGCCGAGCGGGTCCCGCGCTAAGGCCTCCCCAAGGATCTCCCGATCGGGCAATGCCGGGGAAGCGCGCCGACCTACCGTCGGGGGGTGCGTGCGACGGCGTTCCGGTACCGCCCACCGGTGAGTCCGGTGGCCGCGGCGACCCTGGAGATCGGCAAGGTGGCGATCTCCGTGCGGTTGTCCTTCGACGGCGCGTTGTACGCGTGCCGCAAACCGGCCGGCGTGGTGGAACGGATGGAGGCCGAAGCGCTGGACCTGCTCTCGAAGGGGCTGTTCGTGAGCGGGATCGACACCCCGGTCGCGACCGTCACCGGAGCGGCGGGACACCGGTTCATCCAGGAGAGCGAGGTGTTCCAGCCGCCGGACAGCCGGCTCTACCGGGGCCTGTGCGGGGTCGGCGCCAGCCGGAACGGGCTCACCCTGACCGGGATGATCGGCTACCGCCTCGAAGTCCGCGCGGGATGGGCCACTCGGGCGGGTGACTGCGGCCCGCCCGCAACGGCCGCCGAATGGGCCGAACTCTTCGGCGGGCAGCTGGCGTCCATCGGCGGAGTGGTCCTGCGGCGGTCCTCGCTGCTCAGTCTCGGTACTCCGCCGTGACCGTGACGACGAAGGCCGCCCTGGCGGGCAGGCCGAGGCTGACCCACAGCCCGGTCGGATCGGTCTCCCCGAGGGCCATCCGCAACGGCTGCTCGCCGACCGTGAGGAACTCGGTCCCGAGCAGCACCCGCAACGACCGGTCGAGCAGGGTGTGCTCGTCCCGGACCTTGTCCGCCCGCGCCGTGACCAAATAGGACAGTTCGCACCGCTTCGCCCGCACGGCGCCGGTTCCCGGGCCGGCACCGTGCAGGGCGAAGAGGAACAGATCGACGCTCGACACCCGCGTCTCGGTCTGCCAGGTGGGTTTCGGCGGATCCAGCCGGACCACCGTCCCCTCCGGCAGATGAGGCGCGATGAGCAGGCACAACGCCTCGTCGACCTGGGTGATCACGAGGTCAGATCAATCCCTCACGCAGTGCGTAAGCCACCGCGTGCGAGCGGTTCCGGAGCTGGAACCGGTTGGTCACGTCGTGCAGGATGCTCTTCACCGTGCGCTGCGAGTAGCACAGCTGGTCGGCGATTTCCTGCGTCGAGAACCCCGACGCGACCAGTTTGAGCACCTCGGTCTCCCGGCTGCTCATGCCACCGAACTGCAGTCCACGCGGCTGCAGGACCTGGCGTTGCAGCCGCGAGACCCGGTGCAGCAGCCTGCCGAGCAGGTCGGGCGGCAACGCGCCTTCCCCGGCCGCGGCCGCCTTGATCAGCCGGACCAGGACGTCGGCGCCCGCCTCGGAACGGCGGGCGACCGCGCAGACGCCGTGCTCGATGGCGCTGAGGATCTCGTTGTCGTCGACTTCACCCGCGACGAGCACGATGCGGGTGAACCCCTGGTGGTGCAGTGCGGACAGCAGCTGCGTCATCGCCTCGTCGAGGCGGTCGGTGACCAGGAGGGCCACCATCGTCGGGTCGGCGGTCTCCCCGTCCACCAGCCAGACATCGTCACGGGAGCGGAGCGTCATGCAGACGCCGTTGTGCAGAATCGGATCGGTGGCGCGGACGACCACGGGCGTCCGGTTCGGTTCGAACATGTGATTCCCATTCCCCTCGAACGGTGCGAGGGTCCCACCCCTCGCACTGCTCACCCTGCCGGGTGAGGTGTCCCGGGCGCATGGGACTCCGGTCCCGACATTGCCCGAAAAGCCGCCCTTATCGGGGTTTTCAAATTCCGCTTTTCAACGACCGAGCCCGGCTTCGCGGGCGCGCACGATGGCTTCGGCGCGGTCGGCGACGTGGAGTTTGCTGAAGACGTTCGAAATATGGTTCCGCACGGTCTTCGGGCTGAGACACAGCGTGCTGGCGATGACGGTGTTGCTGTGCCCGCCCGCGATGAGCGAAAGGACCTCTCGTTCGCGGACGGTCAGTTCCGGGAACACCGTGTCCGTACTCGGCTGAGTATGGTTGAAAAAGCCGAGAACCCGCGTCGCGATGTCGGGCCCGAAGATCGCTTCGCGCCTCGCGACGGCGTGAACGGCACGAATGATTTCGTCGGGTTCTGCGTCTTTAAGCAGATATCCGCGGGCTCCGGCACGCATCGCGGAGAAAACCGATTCGCTTTCGTCCGCCATCGTCAGCATCAGCACCCCGACCCCGGGCCGTTCGGCGACGATGTGCCGGGTCGCTTCGGCGCCGCTGATGTCGGGCAGATGCAGATCCATGACCACGACGCCGGGCGCGAGGGCGCTCGCCGCGCTGATCGCGTGCGCGCCGCTCGCGGCCTCGCCGACCACGTCGATCCCCGGCTCGTTGGCGAGCAACGTGCAGACCCCGAACCGGAACAACGGATGGTCGTCGACCACGAGCACGCGAAGGCGTTCGTTCATCTGGTTCCCCCTGTCTCCCCGACGCGGCACGTTAGCGAGAGGGCCGGACGGTGGACAACGCGTGGTCCGGACAGCGGACCGGCGAGAAATTAAACGCCTGACGAGTGTCGCGTATCGGCCGGGTCTGCCCAACTCATTAACCCTTTCGGCGCAGTGGTGGGTCACAAGTACGCGAAGGGAGTCGCGGGCGGGTGGTAGCAAAGGTCCCTTGCTCTCGCGCCTGCCCTCCCGCTCGCCACGCGTGGGTCGTGAGGGCCTCCTTCCCTACTCTGAGGGTAGGGAAGGAGGCCTTCACGGACTCAAGAGCCAGGCGTCAGCAAAGGTCCCTTGCTCCCTTTTCGCAGGTCAGGCGAAGGCGGCGGCGTGCTCGCGGGCCCAGTCGGCGAACGTCAGCGGCGCCCGGCCGAGCAGTTCGCGCACGGTGTCGAACACGATCTCCTCGTTCCCGGCGGACTGCCGTTTGAGCTCGAACATCCCGTCGACCGCGGAAGCGGGCCAGCCGTACCCGAGCATCCGTGCTCGAGAATCGGCTTCGGGCTCTTCGACGTACGTCAGCCGCCGCCCGAGCGCGTCGCCGAGGATTTCGACCTGCCGCCGCGTGGTGAGCGCTTCGCCGCCGGTGATCGGGTACGTCCTGCCCGCGTGCCCGTCGGTGGTCAGCACGGTCGCGGCGACTTCGGCGATGTCGCGGGCGTGCACCAGCGCGGACGACGGATCGCCCTCGGGGACGCGGATGATCCCGTCGCCGCG
Source organism: Amycolatopsis sp. NPDC052450 (assembly GCF_044547565.1). Taxonomy (NCBI): domain Bacteria; kingdom Bacillati; phylum Actinomycetota; class Actinomycetes; order Pseudonocardiales; family Pseudonocardiaceae; genus Amycolatopsis; species Amycolatopsis sp. NPDC052450. The sequence goes on from NZ_JBIUAQ010000012.1 coordinate 88,994, forward strand.
GACGGCGTGCAGCCACGCGAACCGGTTGTCCATGAAGGTGCCGGGGCGCAGGATCGTCCAGTCCGGCCCGGCCTCGCGCACGGCCCGTTCGGCCTCGGCGTGCACGAGGGAGATCGGGTCGGTCTGTCCGAAGTGGACTCCGGTGGTGGAAAGTTTGACGATGTGCGCGACAGCGGTGGCTGCCTTGAGCACGGTGCGTTCCTGGGCGAGCGGGTCCGAACCGTGCCCGGAGGTCAGGACGAACACGCGGTCGACACCGTCGAGCAGTGCCGGGTCGAAGGCGTCGAGATCGCCGGCGGCGACCTCGGCACGCGGATCGATCCGGGCGCGGGCGGGGTCGCGTGTGAGAGCACGCACGCGGGTGCCCTTGTCCAGCAGGGCGGGAACGAGTTCACGGCCGATCTTGCCGGTGGAACCGAGTACGAGAATCATCGAAAGACTCCTTTAGTGGTTGCGCCGCAAGGAAACGCGCGGCAGGAAAAGGGAAGCGGCGAGTCCGAGGGCCAGTGCGGGGACCATCACCCAGAACACGCCGTTGAGCGCGGAGGCGTACCCGGCTGGGCTGTCGGCGTCGAACGAACCAGTGAACACCGCGCCGAAAACGGTCAGCCCGGCCGTGGTGCCGAGTGAACGCAGGAAACCGGCGGTCGCCGAAACGGCGCCGAGATCGGTCCGGGCGACGTCCTGCTGGGCCGCCATGGAAAGCACCTGCATGTTGAGCCCGGCCGCCGCGCCGAACAGGACGAGATAGGCGACGACGAGCGGCAGCGGCGTCGTTTCGTCCATTGTGGACATGGTGAGGGCGGCGGCGAGGCCGAGGGCCATGCTGAGGATCGGCGCCCAGCGGTAGGCGCCGGTCTTGGCGATGATCCGGCCCGCGACCATCGACGACGCGGCGACCGCGAGGGTCATGGGCAGCAGCAGGAACCCGGCTTCCGAAGGTCCGGCGCCGCCCGCGGCCTGCAGGAAGAGCGCCAGGTAGTTGACCGAACCGAGGAAGACGAACCCGGCCGCGGCACCGGCCAGGACACTCAGGCCGAACATCCTGGCGCGGAACAGCCGGAGCGGGATGACCGGTTCGGCCGCCCGGCGTTCGATGACCAGGAACGCGACGAGCAGTACGGCGCCGATCGACGCCGAAAGCGGCGTCGCCAGGGTCAGGCCGACGATCGCGCCGGACAGCACGACGATGCCCGCGAAGTCGAACGGCGCTGTCTTGCGGCGTCGTTCCAGTCGCAGGAAACGCGCGACGATGCCGAACGCGACCAGCCCGATCGGCACGTTGATCCCGAAGATGGACCGCCAGCCCGCGAGGTCGGTCAGGACGCCGCCGACGACCGGGCCCGCCAGCGAGGAGCCGGCGAAACAGATCGAGAACCAGGCGAAGTAGCGGGCGCCTTCGCGACCCGGGAACAGTTCGCCGATGATCGCGGCGACCGCGACGAACAGGCCGCCGGAGCCGACGCCCTGCAGGACGCGGGCGGCGATCAGCAGCGGCATCGTCGGCGCGAGCGCGCAGGCGAGGGAACCGAGGACGAACAACGCGATCGCGACGAGCACGACGCGCTTACGGCCGAAGAGGTCGCCGAGTTTTCCGTAGACGGGCGCGCTGACGCTGCCCGCCAGCAGGTAGACGGTGGTGACCCAGGCGAACGAGGTCGCGCCGCCGAGTTCGCCGACCATGCGTGGCAGTGCGGTCGCGACGACCTGGGCGTCGAGCATCGCCAGGAATACGGCGGCGAAGAGCCCGACGAGGGCAAGGGTGTTTCGGGCGCGCGGAGGCGCGCCGAGAGCGGTACTCAAGAAAAGATCCGTTCACTGGAAGAAACGAGGGAACGCGAGGGACGCGGAGCACTGCTCGAAAGCAGCCCCGGATCCCCGCCAAGACGGGAAAAGGCTCAACCGTCATCCGAACCGGATGCGGTCCTCTTCGCGCTTGGCGATCACCTCGGATTCGTCCCGCTCGACCGTACGAACCCGGCCGGCGTCACCAGTGAAGGAACGTTGACATGGATGACCGTAGACAATCACATGTCGTTTGACAAGTACTTAGCGGAGAGGAACTACGTCGTCGTCCGGTTCGTCGCTGTCCCGGCGGCGTTTGCCCAGCTCATCCGGGAAGACCCACTTCTTGAAGCCCCAGAAGCGGAAGAACATCGCCAGCAGCATGCCGATGATCGACCCGCTCGTGAAGTCGGCGAACTCCTGGACGAACCGCGTCACATGCGGCACTTCGAGGTCGAAGATGTAGCGCGAGGTGTAGAGCGGGATCAGGTTGACCACCACGGCGATCCCGCTGATCACGAAGAAGAGCGCCGCCTCGTGATGCCGCTCGCGGCCACCGCGGGTCCGGAAGGACCACTCGCGGTTCAGGATGTACGACACGATCGTCGCGACGATGATCGCGATCGCCTTCGCCGTGGTCGGCTTCGGCTCCAGCACGGTGAGTTTCAGCAGGTACCAGACGCCGTTGTCGACGAGGAACGTCGTGCCGCCCACGATCGCGAACTTCAACAGCTCACGGTGCTTGATCAGCACGGATCGGAACGGCTCGGGCGTCCTCGAAAGGACGGATTCGACCACGGTCACCGGTTCAGTCTAATTCGCTTCGCCCGTCGAATGAGCCGGGAGGGGATGGACAGTGCGTTATAGGACGCTTTGGGTGGTTCGGGGAACGGCTGGCCCGCCTTTGTCGGCCACGCGCCCTGACCTGCGGAAAGAGAGCAAGGGACCTTTGCTGTCGCGTGCTGGTCAAGCAGCCGGTTCGTCGGGAATGCCGGAAATCTCCGGTCCGTCGCCCCGCAGCAGCCGTGGCCGCGCGCCGGCCTCCGGGAAGACCCACTTCTTGAACGACCACCAGCGGAACGCCGTGCCGAGCAGGGTCCCGATGAGCACGCCGCTGACGAAGTCGGCGATCTCCTGGGTCAGCAGCCCGACGTGCGGCTGCTCCAGGTCGAACACGTACCGCGAAACCAGTTGCGGAAGCGCGTTGAGGCCGAGCGCGATCGCGCTGATCAGGAAGAAAAGCGCCGCTTCGTGGGCTCGCTCACGCCCGCCGCGGGTGCGAAAGGACCATTCACGGTTCGCGACGTACGAAAAAACGGTCGCCACCAGCACGCCGATGATCAGCGCGGTCACCGGTTTGTCGGTCAGCACGGTGAACTTCAGGCCGTAGGTGATCGTCATCGTGATGACGAAACTCGCGCCCCCGACCAAGACGAATCGCAGCAGTTCGCGATGCTTCCCCCGCATGCGCGCGACGCTACTGGAAAATACGGTCGACCACTCCGTTGGGTCGAGTGGACGGCTTCGTCTTGCCAGGCTGCGGCGGCGCGCTCGTGGTCGGCTCAGCGGGGGCAGGCTGTTGCTTCGTAGGCTCAGAAGGCGTCGCTGACGGCGAAGGCCTCTTCGACGGAGAAGGCCACCCTGGCCGCCCCGGCTTCGTCGTCTCGGGCGCGCCCGAGGGCTTCGAAGTGACTGAAGGCAGCGAAGGCACCGTGGTCGGCGGAAGTAGCGCGTTGTCGTCACACCAGTGGTGCCAGCAGCCGAAGTAGACCGCGACCGGCTTCGCCTTGGCGACGCCGAGGGTGGCGTTCACCGTCACCGGGACGTTTTCCGCCGGGCGGCCCTTCAGCTGGACCAGCAGACCCACCTGGCGCCCCGGGGCCAGCGAACTGCTCGAAGTGCACGACGTGCCTTCGCCGGTCGGGGTGCACCGGATGCCGTACGCGCTCCAGCCGAAGAGCACGCGGTGGTCGAGAGTGATCGTGACCGGCTTCGTCGTCTTGCCCGTGTTCGTCACACGGATCCGCATCAGCGGATGGTGATTCCACGGCAGCGCCGACAGCCCGCCGCTATTGGCACTCAGGTCGACGCCGTCCGGTGGGGCGGGCACCTTGACCTTCACCGCGACCGACACCTTGATCTGCGCGCCCGCCGTCACCGAACCGGTCACCATGCTGCCGTCCACGGCCGTCGCGTCGGCGAGCAGCCGGAACGTCAGCACCGCGGACTGTCCGGGTTCGAGGCCGGTACCGGTCCGGCAGGTCACCGTGCCGGTGCCGCCGGGGCAGTTCACCGCGATCGGAGCGGGCGCCTGCTGCCGGAAACCGTTGACGCCCATCGCGCCACCGCCGGCGGCGGGAACGGCCCGCACACCCTTCGGCAGGTTCAGCGAGACCGCCACGGGCTCGGACTTCGATCCACCGTCGTTGCGCACGGTGATCGGCAGATTGGCTTCTTCACCGGGCCGGAGCTGGACACCACCGGCCGGGGTCGACGCCGTCATCACCGGAGGCGCCGGAATCACCGGCGAGGTCGCGGGCGGCTCGGCGGGCGTCGGAGCCGGCGCCGGCGCCGGGGGGGTGGCCGAAGGCGCCGGAGGCGGCACCTGCTGCGCGGGCGGCACGGGCTGCTGCGCCGGCGGGACGGCCGGAGGCACCACGGGCGGGGCCCCAGGGGTGGGGGCGGGTGCGACGGCGGCGGGCGGCGGCGCGGCCGCGGCGGCCGGGATCTCCTGCGTACCGCCACCGGCGGCGAGCGCCACCGCGACGGCGGCGACGATGGCGACGCTCGATCCGGCCACTCCGGCGAACTGGCGCGGTCCGGCCGCGGCCGCACCGGCGGCCCCGCCCGAACTCGAACCCGCGGCGGCGGCCGTCGCGGCCGCGGTGACCGCGCCCGCCTTGCCCGCGCCGGACGTCGCCAGGTAACCGAGAGCCGCGCCACCGAGCACGATCGGCGCGATGATCCCGCGCAGACCGGTGTTGACGTCGGCCAGTTCCGCGGCCAGCGCGCGGCAGTTCTCACATTCGTCCAGATGGCTCTCCACCTGGGCACGTTCGCGTTTGGACAACCCGTCGCGGGTCCACGCGCCGAGCTTGTCCGCGCTCGCGCGGCAGCGTTCGGCGGAGTTCTCGGCCAGGTGGACCTGCAGGTAAGCCTGCCGCAGACCTTCACGCGCGCGGTAGGCGAGCGCGGAGACACCGTTCGCGGTGAGCCCCAGCAGCGGCGCGACCTCGGCGGGCGTCTGCCCCTCGATCTCGGTGTGCCACAGCACCGCCTGCCACCGCTCGGGCAGCCGGGCGAACGCCTTCGCGGCGAGCGTGCGCTCGAGCCCGGCGACGGCGGTGTCGGAGAAGGGGACCGTCAGCGCTTCGCCGACGGCGCCGCCGACGTCGGACATGTCCTCGTTCAGGTCGACGCGCTTGTCCTTGCGCGTCTTGTCGTAGGCGGTGTGCCGGAGCGCGGTCAGCAGGTACGCGCGGAACGCGGCGTCGGGGCCTTTGCCGACGCGCAGCGTGTCCAGCACCTTCGCGAAGGCTTCCGAAACGAGGTCGTCGGCCTCGGAACTCGAGCGGGCGAGCTGGCGGGCGAGGTTGTGCGCCGCGCCGGAGTGTCGCTCGTACAGGGTTCCGTAGGACGCGATCTTCCCGTCACGCACCTCGGCGATCAGCTCGGCGTCACTCCTACCGGAGAGATCGGCGGGAACGGTGGACACGGGGCTCCTTCATCTGCTGGTTCGGCGGTCTACTGTCTTAAACGCCCGAACCCGCTCAGTGTGACGGACTGGGCGACGCACGTCACCTCGCGGCCCCGTCGATGACCCGGAGAGCGCAACACCTTCACCCGCACCGGGTTACCGAAGAGTTCGGAAAGATCCTTGGAAAACGCCGTCACGCGCGGCGTGGACCGGCGTCCCCACCGTGAAGCGATCGCAAGATCGAAAAGATCGGAACGGAAAGGGGCGGTGGGCAGTGGACGTACCGGCCACCGGTGCGCCGTCCGGGGGATCCGACGGGCAAACCGCCTGGAACCGGTTCGAACGAGATCGCACGCTCCGCGCACTGCGGGCCCGCTGGCGCACGGCCAGCCTGGCCGCGGGCTGGCGTTTCCCCAGTGACTGGGGCCTGCCCGAGGTCGACGCCGTCTGCGCGGCGGTGATCAAGAACGGCCGGGTCGCTCCCACCGAGGTGGCGGAAACCGCCCTCGCGGGGCTGGGCCGGGCACGGGCCGCCGCGGGTGCCGGGCTGGCCGAAACGCTCGCGGACCTCGCGGCGTTGCACGCCGTGCTCGCCGATCCGGACGCGGTCGACGGCTTCCTCGAACCGGATGTCGACTCCACACCTTCCCGGTTACTCCGGGTGACGGCGCTGGCGTGGGCGGACGTCGCGACCGACCAGCTCGTGAACACCGAGGTCACCGAACCGCTCACCGGGCTGCCCACGGCCGCGTATCTGAGGACGCGGCTGAGCGAGCTGTACCGACAAGCCCGTCGTGACGAGCGGCCGGTCGCGGAGGCGCACACGCTGCTCGTGGTGTCGATGGACTTCAGCTCGGTCGCGGGCTGGCCCCGGCTGACCGGGATGATCCTGGTCGCGGACGCCTTGAAGCAGGTGTTCGACGGCGGGGAGAGCGTCGCCTCGATCGGGCCGTCCGTCGCGGGCGTGCTCGTCCCGAAGGACGTGCGGCTCGCTTCGTCCGGCGTCGCGCTGCGAAGGGCGCTCAACGAACGGCTTTCGGTGGACGCCCAGCTTCGGGACACCGGCCGCCCGCAGATCTCGGCCGTCCGGCTCCCGGCGACCTACGATCTGGCGTGCGATCTCCTCGGTAGCCTCGCGCGCTCCTGACGCGGGGTAGCGTAAGACGTTCTCCAGGTCACGGCCGACCCTGTCGACCAGGCACGACCCGGTTCATGATTTCCTGTTTGCGTGACCCGGACTGTTCCCGCCGACGCCAACGGCGACGTTTCGGCGAGCCGCCCGCAGCATCGTCTCTCGCTGCGGAGGTCGCTCGCCCGCTTGTCCGTCCGGCCGAGATCGATCCTGATCCTGTCGGTGATCCCGCTGGTCGCGATCGGTTTCGGTATCTGGGGCTGGCAGCACGAATGGGTGCTCGGCGTGGACAGCGCGGTCTACCGCGCCGGCGCCGAGACGCTGTTGAACGGCGACCCGCTGTACGACGCGAACACCCTTCCGGTGGAACCGTGGTGGGCGTTGTTGCCGTTCACCTACCCGCCGACCGCCGCGCTGCTGTTCATCCCGCTCGCGCTGGTCCCGACGCAGGTCGCCTGGGGGCTCCTGACCGCGGTCTCGCTGCTCGCGCTGGCGCTGTGCGTCCGGATCGCCATCGGCGCGCTGCCGAAGCCCTCGACCGACGGCCCCCGCTGGTGGGCCTCGCCCGCCCGCTCGACGATCGCGTTCTTCCTGGTCTTCCTCGGCCTCGAGCCGGTGTGGCGCACGATCTTCCTCGGTCAGATCAACATCATCCTGATGGCGCTGGTCATGCTCGACATCCTCGTCATCGGGGCGAGGGGCAGCCGCTGGGGCGGCGTGCTCGTCGGCGTCGCGGCCGCGATCAAGCTCACCCCGATCGTGTTCCTGGGGCATCTCTTCATCACCGGCCGCCGGATGGACGCCATCCGCGGGCTCATCACCTTCGTCGTGATGCAGGGCCTGATGTTCCTGATCATCCCGCACGACGCGGCCCGGTACTGGACCTACACGCTGCCCGACACCGGCCGCATCGGCCCGGTGCACTGGGCGGGCAACCAGTCGCTGAACGCGCTGATGAACCGCTTCACCGAGCTCGCGCCGTGGGCGTCTAAAGCGGCGATGGGGATCGGCGCGCTGCTCGCGATCCCGGCGATCTGGCTGGTGCTGCGCTTCCACCGCAAGGGCCAGGCGCTCGCGGCGATGCTCGTGACGGCGTTCTGGATCCTGCTGATCTCGCCGATCTCCTGGACGCACCACTGGGTGTGGGTGGCGCCGCTGGTCGTCCTGCTGGTCTCGCGGCTGCCGAAGACCACGCCCGCCACCGCGTGGAAACGCTGGCTAGGCACCTTCGCGGTGTTCTTCGTCTTCATCAGCTGTGTCCTGCTGATCCTGCCGAACGGCCGGAATGTCGAGCTGCACTGGAAGGTGTGGCAGAACATCCTCGGCAGCGCGTACATCTTCATGCCGCTCGTGCTGGCGCTCGCGCTCGCCGGGCGCTGGTGGTACCTGCGGCGGAAGCGGAGCGACGACGAAAAGCATGCCGAAGTCACGGCCGGCGTCTGACCCCCGGATCGTCGGGGCGACGCTGGCGGGTGCGCTCGCACTGGCGATGCTCGCGCTGGGCGTCGTCGCCTGGCTGGGGGAATGGCACCTCGGCGCGGACAGCGCCGTCTACCGCGCCGGTGCCCTCACCCTGCTGAAGGGTGAACCGCTCTACACCCGCGAGGCGCTGACGACGCTGCCGCCGTGGGTGCTGTTGCCGTTCACCTACACCCCGGCCGCCGCGCCGCTGTTCCTGCCGCTCGCGATCGTCCCCGCCGGGCTGACCTGGGGCGTCGTGGGCGCGCTCTCCCTGGTCTGCCTGAGCGTCGTGATCTCCGTGGTCGCCCGCGCCTGCGGCGCCCCCCTCACCCGGTGGTGGGTGCTGCCGCTGGCCACGGCGGGCGCGCTGGCGCTGGAGTCGGTCTGGAAGACGATCTTCCTCGGGCAGATCAACCTCATCCTGATGGCGTTGATCGTCCTCGACGTCCTGGTGCTTTCGGCCCGCGGTTCGCGCTGGGCCGGGGTGCTGATCGGGATCTCGGCCGCGATCAAGCTGACGCCGCTGATCTTCGTGCCGCATCTGCTGTTCACCGGCCGGTGGAAGGACGCGCTGCGGGCACTCGGCACGTTCGTCGCGCTCGAAGCGGTGATGTTCGCGGTGATCCCCGGGGACGCCGTCCGGTTCTGGACGGAGTCGGCGACCGACCCCAGCCGGGTCGGCTCCGTGCACTGGATCTTCAACCAGTCACTCAACGGACTGGTGAACCGCGCCTCGGAACTCGCGCCGTGGTCGCTGACGGTGGCCATCGCGGTCGCCGCCGTCCTCGCCGTACCCGCCGTCTGGCTGGTCGTGCGCCTGCATCGCCGCGGCGATCCCGTCGGCGCGCTGCTGGTGACCGCGTTCTACGGGCTGTTGCTCTCGCCGGTGTCCTGGTCACACCACTGGGTGTGGACGGTGCCGCTGCTCGTCCTGCTCGTGATCCGCCGATCGTGGGTTCCGGCCGCGGGAGTCGCCGTGCTGTTCGCGAGCGGGGTGATCATGTTCGTGCCCAACGGCGGGGACACCGAGTTCGGCTGGGGGATGGGCTGGTCGCTGCTCGGCAACGTCTACGTCCTCACGGCTGCGATCGCCATCACAGGCCTGGCCGCACGGGAACTGCGACGCGGGTCCACCCAGGTCGTGGCCGTGGCGGCCAAGTAATCTCATCCGCGGAATCGGCTTTCGAGCGGGAGTGTGCGGCAGTAGTGGACAAGCGAACCGGTCTTCCGATCGTGGGCATGGTTGGCGGCGGACAGCTGGCCAGGATGACCCACCAGGCGGCGATCTCCCTCGGCCAGTCCCTGCGCGTGCTGGCCGCCGGGGAGAACGAATCCGCCGGCCTCGTCGCGGGTGAGGTCGTGCACGGGCACCACACCGACCTCGAAGCGCTGCGCTCGTTCGCCGCCGGGGTCGACGTGCTGACCTTCGATCATGAGCACGTCCCCGGCGAGCATCTGCTGACGCTCGCGATGGAAGGCGTCACCATCCGGCCCGACCCGGCCGCGTTGTCGATGGCGCAGAACAAACTCGTCATGCGCGAGATGATGGCCGGACTCGAGATCCCCGGCCCCGCGTTCGCCGAAGTGTCCTCTGTGGACGACGTGATCACCTTCGGCGACAAGCACTCCTGGCCGGTGGTGCTCAAGGCGGCGCAGGGCGGCTACGACGGCCGCGGCGTCTGGATGCTCGACACCGCACAGCACGCCCGCGAGACCGTCCCCGAACTGCTCGACGCCGGAACCCCGCTGCTGGTCGAGGAAAAGGTCGTCATGCGGCGCGAACTGTCCGCGCTCGTGGCCCGGTCCCCGTTCGGGCAGGGCGCGGCGTGGCCGGTGGTGGAAACGGTGCAGTCCGGCGGGATCAACACCGAGGTGCTCGCGCCGGCGCCGGGGTTGAGCGTCCAGCGCACGCAGGAGGCGCAGGACCTGGCGCTGCGGATCGCCGCGACGCTGAACGTGACCGGCCTGCTCGCCGTCGAGCTGTTCGAGACCGACGAAGGCCTGCTGGTCAACGAACTCGCCATGCGCCCGCACAACTCGGGCCACTGGACCCAGGACGGCTCGAAGACTTCGCAGTTCGAGCAGCACCTGCGTGCCGTGCTCGACTACCCGCTCGGCGTGACCGACCTGATCGCCCCGGCCTGCGTGATGGCGAACGTCCTCGGTGCCCCCGAGGCGCCCGAGATGGGACCGGACGAACGGCTGCACCACCTGTTCGCGCGATACCCGGACATCCGCGTCCACCTGTACGGCAAGGGCGAGCGTCCCGGCCGCAAACTCGGCCACGTCAACCTCGTCGGCGAACGCATGGAGGAGCTGCGCGACCGCGCACTGCTCGCCGCGCACTGGCTTTCCCACGCCGTCTGGCTCGACGGCTACGAAATTCACTAGGGAGTAATGAAATGGCGCCGCAGGTTGGCCTGATCATGGGCAGCGACTCGGACTGGCCGACGATGGAAGCGGCCGGGCAGGCACTGGCCGAGTTCGGCGTCGAATACGAGGTCGGCGTCTATTCGGCGCACCGCACCCCGCAGCGAATGCTCGACTACGCGACTTCGGCCGCTTCGCGCGGTGTGCGCGTGATCATCGCGGGCGCCGGCGGGGCCGCGCACCTGCCGGGCATGGTCGCGTCGGCGACGGTGCTCCCGGTGATCGGCGTGCCGGTGCCGCTGAAGTACCTCGACGGCATGGACTCGCTGCTCTCGATCGTCCAGATGCCCGCCGGTGTCCCGGTCGCGACGGTCTCCGTCGGCGGCGCACGCAACGCGGGGCTGCTCGCGGTGCGCATCCTCGCCGCGTCCGACGAGGGCTTGCAGGCGAAGATGGCGCGGTTCCAGGCGGACCTCGAGCAGCTGGTGCTCGACAAGGACGCCGCACTGCGCAAACGCGTCGAAGGCTGACCGCGTTCAATCCTCCCGGCTTTCTTGGAACCTGCTTGCGGGCGTAAGCCGTCACAGTAAGGTGTCAGGCGGGCACTGCTGGTCAGGACGATCCGGCGGTGGAGGAGGGAGCACGATGCTTTGCTTTGTGATGCCGTCATGACGGTGCCGCAGGATCCGCGAGCGTTTCGGGATCAGGCTCGGGCGATGGAATCCCGTCTCGATCAGGCCACACACGCCGCACGGTCCGCCGACCAAGCGGTCATTGCGACGGTGACCGGGCGAGGTCGGCTGGTCGATCTGCGGATCGCGGACAACGCACTGGACCGCGCACACCCTCAGCTGCTGGGAGCCAGCATCGTGCAGGCCGTCCAGGCCGCGCGTGGCGTCGCGCACTCGGCTGCGGCACCGGAGCTGGCGGCCCTGCTCGGCAACAAGCCGGCGTCGGCATACCTGCCTGCTGACCGGGCGATACCGGGTTCAGCCCAGCCGACGCCCGCTGGACCTCGGCGTTCTCGGAGCGTGCGGGACGAAGCGCCTTACGAAGAGAGTTTCGATCAGGTCGATTTTCTCTCCGATGACGATCCCGACGATCAGGGCGGACGCCGGTGAACACCCACGACAGGTTGTATCACCTGGCCAAGGAGATCGATGCCAGAGTGATCGCGATCGAGGAGGCCGCGGAAACAGGCCGGACGGCGATGCTGACTTGGCGTATCGCAGCGGGACTCGGAACGGTCACGGTGGACGGAAAGGGGACGTTGACCTCAGTCGACTTGGACCCCGATGCCGTCGAGACGCAGACAGAGGCAAGCCTGGCCCACCACGTCCTTCGGGCGATCAATGACGCGGAGAGTGAAGTGCGCACGAGGCGTGACTCAGTGGTCGAGGAAGCGGCAAGGGGGCGGCTTCGATGAGTGGTCCGTTCGATCCGCTCGACTCAGGAGGCTCGGGGTATGAGGTCTACCCGGAAGCCCTTCGGAGGGCGACCGAGGATGTTTTTCATGCCGCGGGTCGCCTTCGTGATTTCGCCGATGTCGATATCGACGGACTGCGGCTTGGCGTTCACGACGTCGGCCTGCTCGGTGAGCAATCAGGCATCATCGAAGCCTTCAACGGGATGATCGCCGAATTGCAGGAGAAGAGCACCCGCGGCTTTGAACGTTTGTTCAAAGTGGGCGACGCCATGGACAAGGCCGCCGACTATTACGACGCGCAGGACGAGGAGTACTACAAGCGCCTCCGTGACCTCGAGAAGGATGGGGGATGATCGTGAGTGGATTGCCGCCGTACCCGGTCGCCGCAGATCAGAAGATCCGTGATTTCGCCGGACTTCCGATTGTCGGTCGTTCTGACGTATTCTTGATGCTCGACGACATTCGGACAAGACTTCTCGGAAACGCTGTAGGTGTCCAGGAGATCGCTTCCCGGTTCGCGAGTAACACCACCATTCAGGATGCACACGACGACATCGGTGCCGCTGTCCAGTCCTTGGCCGGAACCTGGACCGGCCGGGCCGCCGATCAGTTCGTCGCGCACGCCGCCAACGTCACCAATGCGCTCAAGGCGGAGCAGGAGGCGGTGGCCAGTGTTTCCGGAGTGATGACCGATATCGCGAACAAGGTGATAGAAACCTATGCGGCGGCCATCGGATTCTTGGGTGAGTGTGCAGGGGAGCTGGCAAAAATTGATTTGAAGGCACTTGTCGCCGCACTTGCCTCAGTCATTCCAGTGGTGAATCTGATCGGCTTCGCCGATGTCATCGATTCGGTTATCGAGGCACTCGGGAATCTGGTGACGAGAATCGTCGCCTTGTTCACCGAGGCGGTCAAGGTGATCAACGGTTTCAAGGGAAGTGCCGTCGGCCTCGAGCAGATCAAAGCGAATTTCGTCGAGGTTCCGGACCTTCGTGCGGGTTCCGGAGTCGACGAGCAGAAGCAATGGAAGGTTGAGCCGGATGCGTTCCCGGAATAGCATGAGGCCGGCGTTCATGGCCTTGTTCGCGGTGGTCGTGCTGGTCGCCGGTTGCGATCTGGGCCGGCCGGACCCGCTCCTCGATGGTCCGCCCGTACCGGCTCAGGTGGGAGGTGCGATCCCGCTCACTCCCGTGAATGATCCTGTGGATCTTACGTCTTTTCGAGTGGATCCTTGTGGCTCGTTGAAGCGTGAGGATGTCGCGGCTCTGATCATTGACCCGCCGGATCAGGTCAATCCCAGTCGAGCCGATTCGGCTCCGACAGGATGTTCGTGGTACATCTGGCGTGGGCCATTGCTGAGCGTGCGCCTTCCCGCCGGGAAAGAAAAGACCCTCGTTGAACTGGCGGCGCTCAGTGAGCGAGACCCTGGCCTCTACCCCGGGTGGCAAGAATTGTCGATCGGCGGCCTGCCCGCGGCCCAGTACCGTTTATCCGGCGACATGAAGTCCTGTGATCTGGTGGTCGGTATGGCGGATGACGCCGCACTCACGTTCGGTTACCGGGTCGGCGGTGAAGACAGTTCTCAGTATTGGGGCGCCGATCGGTGTGCGGCCGTGTTCAAGGCGGCAGAGCTCGTGATCGGCAATCTGCGTGCCCGTTGACCTGCGGCGCGTGACGGGGAGGACAGCGTTTGCGATCTTTGTGCTTGGGCGGCTGCATCCTGTTGACCTTGCTGGTCGCCGGTTGTGGCAGCGGCAGAATTCTCGAGAAGATCCGTTGCCGCCCTGATCGCTGATCCGCCGGACAAAGTGGCAGTGGACCGGTATGCCACCGGGTACGACCTTGCCTGGAAGTGGGACCAGCCCAAGGCGGGCGTACTCGAAGTCCGGACTCCCATGGCCGGTTTAGGCAGTCTTGAAGATCGGATGACTCGGCGGAGAGAAGATCCGGCACAGTCCTCCCACTGGCGGGCGTTGTCGGTCGGTGGCCTTCCCGCGGCCGAGCAAGTCGGGAATCCGCCGGTCTTCGAATACTTCCAGTTCGATGAGAAGTCGCAGTACTGGGGCGATGATCGGTGCGGGGCGGCACTCAAGGCCGCGGAGTTCGTGATCGGGAACCTCCGCAGCCGCTGAGGATCACTCGGCGAGTTGCTTCCGCAGCTCTCGTTTGAGCACCTTCCCGGCGTCCGAAACCGGGATCTGGTCGACGAAGTGGATCGCGCGCAGCCGTTTGTAGGGGAGCACGCGAGCGCCGACGGCCTCCAGCAGCTGCTCGGCGGTGACGTTCTCGTCGCTGCGCACCACGAACGCGACCGGCAGCTCGCCGACCTCGGTGTCCGGTTTGCCGACGACGGCCGCCGCGGAGACGCCGGGAAGGGTGATCAGCAGCTCTTCGAGTTCGCGCGGGAAGACGTTGTATCCCTTGTACAGCAGCATGTCCTTCTTGCGGTCCACAATGGACAGGTAACCGTCCTCGTCGAGGACGCCGATGTCGCCGGTGTGCAGCCAGCCGTCGACGAGCGCGGCCGCGGTCTCCTCGGTGCGGTTGCGGTAACCGGTCATCACCTGCGGGCCGCGCAGGCACACCTCGCCGCTTTCGCCCGCGGGCAACGGGTCCTCGCCGCCCTCGGCCGAGACGATCTTGATCTCGGTGTCGGGCAGCGGAAGGCCGACCGAGCCGACCTTGCGGGTGGCGGAGCGATACGACGGCGCGATGACGGCGCCCATGGTGACCTCGGTGAGGCCGTAGCCCTCGGTGATGATCACGCCGGGGAAGCGATTACGCAGGGCGCGGATCATCTCGTGGTTCATCGGCGCCGCCCCGGAACCGATGGTCAGTACCGAAGACAGGTCGGCCGTGTGAAAATCGGGGCAGGCGAGCAAAGCGGCGAACAGCGCGGGCGCCCCGCCGATGGTGGTGACCCGCAGCAGCTCGGCATCGGCCACGTACGCGGCCGGGTCGAAGCGGTCGTGCAGGACGACGGTGCCGCCGTCGAGCAGCGGGACGTTGAGCGCGGCGATGGTGCCCATGGCGTGGAACCACGGCGTCAGATTGAGAGCGATCCCGGTGCCGATCCGGGACGGCCATTCGTCCGGGCCGCCGAGCTGGTCGACGATCACTTCTCCCGAGCCGTCGACGGCGGGGACCGCGCCCAGCCGCCAGCAGGAACTCTGGAGACTGTTGACCACGACGTTCCGGTGCGGCAGGCAGACGCCCTTCGACCGTCCGGTGGTGCCGCCGGTGTACGCCAGATGGGCGAGGTCGCGGTGGATGTCGATCTCGACGTCCGGCCGCTCGTCGGAGTGACCGGCGTAGAACCGCGTGAACTCGACTTCGTTCTCGCTCACTTCCTCGGGCGGGTGAACGACGATGCTCAGCCGGACCGCCGTCCGGTCACGGACCGCGGCGAGCACGCGTGCGACCGGGCCGACGGTGACGGCGGCGACCGCTCCGGCGTCGGCCAGCTGGAAGGCGAGGTCCTCGGGCGGCAGCAGCGGGTTCGCCGGGCTGAAGGTGGCGCCCGCGAGCAGCGTGCCGTAGTACGCGATCGGGTACGCCAGGCAGTTCGGCAGGTGAAGGGCCACGACGTCGCCCCGGCCGATACCCTCCGCGCGCAGGGCGTTCGCGAACCGGCAGGCCGCGCTGTACGTCTCGGCGAACGTGAGGCTCTGGTCTCCGTGGGCGAAGGCGGTTCGGGAGCCCCATCGAGCAGCGGCGCCGGCCAGCACCGAGCCGACCGGGACCTCGGGATATTCGAGCGACCGGGGGAACGGGGTGAGCTGCATCACTCGAACGTACGGACTTTGCGGTCAAAGACACAAGCGCTCGCGATGTCGCACGATGTGAACGAGCGCTAACATCGGTCGAACTCTCATACGCGTTAGAAGAGGTGACGAAGGTGTCTGACGGCCCGGGTCTTTACCAGCTTGCCGAGGAGCACGAAGAGCTGCGGGCCGCGGTCCGTGCCTTGGCGGAGAAGGAAATCGAGCCGTACGCGGCCGAGGTCGACGAGGACGAGCGCTACCCGATCGAGGCGTACCGCGCCCTGGTCAAGTCGGGTTTCAACGCCGTGCACATCGACGAGGCGTACGACGGCCAGGGTGCGGACGCCATCGCCGCCTGCATCGTGATCGAAGAGGTCGCGCGTGTCGACGCGTCGGCGTCGCTCATCCCGGCGGTGAACAAGCTGGGCACGGTGCCGATCATCCTTTCGGCGTCGGAAGACCTCAAGAAGCTGGTACTGCCCTCGATCGCCTCCGGCGAGGCGTCGGCGTCGTACGCGCTTTCGGAGCGCGAAGCCGGCTCGGACACCGCGTCGATGCGCACCCGCGCGAAGCTCGACGGCGACCACTGGGTGCTCAACGGCACCAAGTGCTGGATCACCAACGCGGGTGAATCGTCCTGGTACACCGTGATGGCGGTGACCGACCCCGACGCCGAGAAGAAGGCCAACGGCATCTCCGCGTTCGTCGTGCACAAGGACGACCCCGGCTTCACCGTCGGCTCGAAGGAGCGGAAGCTCGGCATCAAGGGCTCGCCGACTCGCGAGATCCACTTCGAGACCTGCACCATCCCGGCCGACCGCATCATCGGCGAGCCCGGCACCGGCCTGAAGACCGCGCTGCGCACGCTCGACCACACCCGCCCGACCATCGGCGCGCAGGCGCTGGGCATCGCGCAGGGCGCACTCGACGCGTCGATCGCGTACGTCAAAGAGCGCAAGCAGTTCGGCAAGTCGATCTCGGAGTTCCAGGGCGTCCAGTTCATGCTGGCCGACATGGGCATCAAGATCGAAGCCGCCCGGAACCTCGTCTACGCCTCCGCCGCGGCGACCGAACGCGGCGACAAGCGCGGCGGCTACATGGCCGCGGCCGCGAAGGCGTACGCGTCGGACATCGCGATGTCGGTGACGACGGACGCCGTGCAGCTCTTCGGCGGCGCGGGCTACACCCGCGACTTCCCGGTGGAGCGCATGATGCGCGACGCGAAGATCACCCAGATCTACGAAGGCACCAACCAGATCCAGCGCATGGTCATGGCGCGCGCCCTGCTCAAGGGCTGATTTGATCTTGATCCGGTAGTTCGGGCGGCTTTGGCTGCTCATGATCAGGCCGCCTCCAGGCCGTCATGGGCACCAGGCCGCCCGAACACCGCGTCGATCGCCTCACTGTTGGAAGCTGGCCGGAAAGCCGTGGTTGCCAAGTCCGATTCACTGCGTGACGTCCGTATAGGGCACCGGCTCGTCGGAACCGGTGCGAGACCAGGCTCTTCCCAAGCCATCGGTGTACGTGACGGTGGGCGTTGGCGGTTCCTCGGCGACGGACACTGTCCCATAGACATCGAGGTAGAAGACTCCGATGCTTCGTACTCCGCGACCTCCGAGATCGCGGGCCGCCTGGTACGGAAGTTCATCGCGTGATTCCTGGTCCAGCGGACTGCCGATGAACCACTTGCCAGGCGAGTAGTGTTCGCCAACGGTCAGGCTGACCAGGCGTATGTCGTTTATGTGCGCTGCATTCCGGTTCTCGACCTGTACTGCGCCGTGCAAACCAGCAGTGGGCACGTAGGAAATCTTCACTAGCCGAGCTTGATCGCGCTGGCTCTCCTGCCGCTCCTTCTCTGACAGTGACCAACTGTGAGCGGCGATCCAAAGCGCTGCACCGGCTGCGGCAATGGACCCCACACCGCCGACCCATTGCCCGGCGGTGGCCCACCAAGAACTGCCCATGTTGGCAAGCCATCCCCAGGCCGCGACAGCGACCGGGAAGGCGGCCACAACTCCGCCGATCACAAGCACCCGTTTGCGCATGACGAGTAGTCGTGCTGATGGTGCGGAATGTTTCTATAGGTGCAGCCTGGTCCGATGGCATAGCTGACGGGCTGTTCCGGCGGTTCGTGGTCATGCCGCCTCCAGGCCGTCATGGGCACCAGGCCGCCCGAACACCGCGTCGATGGCCTGCCGAGCCCGCTCGTGGCTCGACGGGACGAGGTGCGTGTACGTCCGCAGGGTGAACCCGGCATCGGAGTGCCCGAGGTACTCGGCGAGTTCCTTGATCGACACCGCGCGAGACAGCAGCGTCGAAGCGAAGAAGTGCCGCAGCGCGTGCATGCCGTCCGCCCGGCCACGGTAGGCGATCTCAGCCGCCCTGAACGCGGCCTGCCAGACCACCTTGGTGAACAGGTCTCCGGTGTAGAGCCGCCCGTCTTCTCCCGTCATCAGGAGCCGGACCGTCACAGGTTCGCCGTCTGGCTTCCGCCAGGGAAGCGTGATCGCGACGGACGGGAATCGGTCCTCGTGGTCGTCGATCTCGGCGAGCATGGCGGGGGAGAGCGGCACAGTTCGCGTCTTCCCGCCCTTGGGTGGCGCGAACATCATCACGCCCTTGACGGTCTTGATCTGCCGCTGAATGCGGACGACCATCGCGTCCCGGTCGACGTCGTCCGGCGAGAACCCAAGGATCTCTCCTTGCCGCAGACCCAGCCCAGAGCCCAGCGGGACAGCGATTCGGAACCGCTCGGCGAGCCCTTTCCGCACCTTGTGCACTCGCTCCTCTGGCCAGACGACCACCGGCGGGCTTTCGCCAACAGGTCGACGAACCGTCTTGGCATGACAGGGGTTCTCTCGAATCAGCCTGTCGTCCACCGCCGAGTCCAGCACGCCGGCCACGATGGTGAACAGGACGACCTGATAGTTCGTGGACAGCCCCCGTTCGTCCATGTCGCCCACCCAGTTACGGATGGTGGACGGCTTGATTTGGCCGAACTTCAGGTGCCCGAAGGTCGGGTAGATCTGACTCTCCAGACGGCTACGCAGAATCTCGCGGGTGGCCGGGTCGGGTGACGTGGCTTTAAGCCAGTTCTCACCCTGCTTACGAAAGACCTTCAAGGACGCCCGCGGATCGATGTACTTGTCTTCGCGCTTGTCTGCCTCCACGCCGATGAGGAAGTTCTCGGCGCGCTTCTTTTGCTTGTCTGGGAACGACTTCGAGCGCTCTTCGTTGTCGGGGTCGAGGTAGCGGACCTTGTACCGCATGCCGATGCCGTACAGTTCGGTCTTTTCGAGCACGGGCTTGCCCCGCCCGTTGAGGATGACCTTTCCGGTCTCCTCGTCACGGGCGGGGCGGTACCAGCGATCTTGAATGTGTCCCATCAGGCCGCCGCCTCGTCTGTGCTCCAGGCGCGGACCTTGGTCGGGTCATATCGGAGGTGACGCCCGATCTTGCGGACCGGTGGGCCTTCACCGAGCCACTTCCACTGGTAGAGCGTCTTGACCGGTACGCCGAGGTAGGCCGAGACGTCTTCGACCGACCAGAGCCGGTCCACATTGCTCACGTTGTCCATGTCGTCCCCCCTCAGGCTGCTAGTGGAGTTGCCGAAAGATTTGGTGGCCCCTGTGCGGCGAGCAGCGCTCTGTCGTACTCGGCTTTCCACGTGATGCGTTCGGAGATGGCGTGCATCACCAGGTGGTCTCGTGGTGGTACGGACGGGTCGCCGGAGTCGACCTTGCGCCAGACCAGTCGTGCCGGATCTGGTGCCGGTTTCTCGATCCCGACCGCCGCCAGCGCTTCGATCACGAAGGCTTTCCGATCGGCCTTGTGGTCGACGAGCGTCTTTCCTGACCACTTTCGGGAGACCAGCACGCGACGCCCCGGAAGGCCGAGAGTGGTCCGCCGATGAGCCCGTCCCTTGCAGTGCCCCGGAGTGGTCTTTCCGTTGGCTCCCTTGGGGTTGATGCCGTAGAGCAGCCACACCGCGCACCGGGGCGAGCAGGGCGTCACCGACAGTTCCGCGTGCAACCGGTCGTGGTGATCCTTCTGTCGCGCGGTGTCGGCTTCGACCACTTCACCCGTGGACTTGGTGAGGTACTTGGTCAGGTAGCCGATGTGCCGCCCGGCTTCCTCCGTTCCGCCGAGGATGCCCTTGGAGTGGACCTGACGGCCGAAGGTGACCACGTGCGCCGGGTCTTCCACGGCCTCTACCGCGTCGTCCCACTCGGTCAGCGGCTCGCGGGTGTCCGGATCAACGAACACTCGGCGGTCGCCGTCCCAGAGCGGCATCCGGTCGACGTAGACCACTTCGTCGTGGTTGGGCCACCAGACCTGGTGATAGGTCGCTTCGGTGACCTGCCGGATCACGTCGTGCGGCACCGATCCCCGGATAGCCGCGTGCAGGTGCGGAGCAGCCCGCCGTTGCGGCTCCACGGTCGCGAAATACTGCGCGTCCCAGCCGACCACGCGGCGAAGGTTCTGCCACCACCGGTCCACCAGCGCGGAGAAGTGCACCGCGTCCCGAGCGGCCCGCCGGTAGTTATAGGTCGACGGGTCGACAGGGGCACCATCGGAGCGGACCGGGCCGTAGGTGTCGCAGGTGAGCGTGACGAACATCGACGGCCGGAACCGTCCCGCGTACTCACGGCCCACAGTGCTCTTGGCGACCTTCCGGCGAGGCAGGTTCGGCGCATCCTGCCGCCGCTTCGTCGACCGCTTCACCGCCTTCTTCGTGGGCAGGTCAATCGAGGGGAGACGGCCACGCATCCCGAGTTGCCGAAGTTCTTCGTCGACTCCTTGGATCTCCTCCCGCAGCTCGTCGGCTTCGGCCTGGTTCGTCTCTTGCCGGTAGGCGGCGACGAGGTCGGCCCGGAACGCCAGTAGCTCCGTCTGAGTCTCGGACGGTTGCTCTGGGGTGAAGTCCGGTTCGGTCTCCATGTGCCAGCCCTCGCGGCACTGAACTTGCCGCAGCGCTTTCGCCTTGCGGGCACAGGGCAGGCAGACCGATTCGACCGTCGAGCCACACGGCACAGGGACGTAGCGAAGTTCGCCGGTATCGGTGTCGCCGACCTCCATCGTGAACGGCCGGACACAGACACCGTGCTTCTCAGCGGTCGCCTTCACCACGTCCGACGCCAGGGGCTCACGCATCCGAGCCGCCCGCGAGTTGGCCGGCATAGTCACCGCGGATTCCTTGGCGCTCATCAGGCGGCCACCTCTCCAGGTGTGCTCCACTGCCGCAGCACGAACACCGGCATCTCCTGCCGCATCCCCGCAGGCAGGTCCGGGAACGTGGCTTCGTCGAACCAGACGCCGCCGTAGACCAACACCGGGATGCCGCAGGGGGTCCGGCCGCTGAGTTCCAGGTGCACCGAGGCACCGCCTTCCGGACGCCACAGCGACGCCGTCACGTCCTCCAGGGAGTCAGCCCAGGCGAGCAGGCCACGCGCGACGTCCTCAAGCCGACGGGAGTCGAGCTGCACCGTGATCGGATCAGGACCCACCCCGACCCGCACGGACGCAGCCGGAGGCAGGGCGAACGAGTCCAGGTGGTCGCGGATCGCGTCGAGGAAGACCATCAGCTGGTTCATGCCGCCCTCCCCTCGGAGAGTCCAACTACGTGAGAGCCACAGTTGGTCACGTAGTTCTCCAGCGCCTTGATCTCCTCGTCGGCAACCCATCCGGCCCGGACGCGCAGGGGTTCGCGGACGCCTTCGCCCCAGACGTAGCCGACACCGGCTTCGGAATCACCGATCCGGTTAGCCCACGCGCCCCGTTCGTACGCGCCGTCGCCGAGGACCATCCCGACGTGGGTCTTAGAGGTCACCCGCAGACAGACACGGCGCGGGAACAGTTCACGAACCGGGACGGTGTCCTTTGTGGGTTCCTGGACGTAGCCGCGCACCGTGATCCCCAAGGCCCGGCCCTGCGTGGTGAGGAGCGCGACCTTCTCCACGATCGCGTCACGGGTCTTGCGGTCGGTGTACTTGGTCAGCGCGCCGATCTCGTCGAACTCCAGAACTTCAAGCGGATGCTCGACGCTGATCGGGATCATGCGCACGCGTCCGGCGAACTCGTGCTTGCGGGCTTCCATCTCCTCAAGCAGGCCGTCGAGGACTTCGAGCGCCTGCTTACCGGTCACCGCGTACCGGGCAAAGATCCCGCGCCCGTAGGCGAGTTCCATCCCCTTGGGATCGATACCGGACACCCGGACCACACCGGACCGGATCGCGGGTGCGGCCGACACGAGCGGGCACCACATGACCGAGTTCTTGCCCGATCCGGTCGCGCCAGCGGTCAGGCAGTGCGCGCCCGAGCCGACCAGCGGAACCCGCCAGTCCGAGCCGTACTCCGTGGTCCCGGACCACACATGCCGCAGGTCCACGCCGAGCCCATCGGGGGACACCAGGTCAGGAACCGGCAGGGAGGTCACGGCGGATTTGAGTAGGTCACGGCGCTGGAAGTCGATGGAGACAACGTTGGGCTCCAGTTCCCGTACCTGACACCGCTTGACCTTCCGCGCCACCGCCAGAGCCCGCGCGGCCTCGTCGAAGTCCTCGGGCTTCTGCCCCGGAACGAGCTGCACCCGCACTTCATCCCACGACGGCCCAGACCGAACCTTGAGCACCTTCGGCACCTGCACAGCGCGAGACGCCGAAGCGGCCTTGCGGGAGAGCAAACGGCGACGGCCGACCAGGTTCACCGTCACTTCCACCGGCAGCGCCTCGTCCCGGATGCTCAGCCCGCAGGCGTGCAGCCAAGCCGGAAGCTTGCGCGCGTAGACCACCCAGCGCATCCACCAGGACCGCAGGAACCGCCCGCAGTGCTGGTCAAAGGACACCACATCGATCAGCCGCCACGACACCAGCACGGTGACGACGGAGCCTGTCACGATCGCCAGGGACAGCCACCCAAGCCACTGCCACCACACCACGAGTGCCACCACGGTAAGACTGGTCCGCCAGCGCGTGACGACTTGCTTTCCCAGCCACAGCAACGCTTTCAGCAGCCACCAGAGGGCGATGAACACCAGCGCGGCCGCCGCCAGGACTTCCAAGATCGTGGCGAGCGCACGACCGATCTTGTGCAGCAGCCACACCACCACACCCAGCACTCCGCCGCCGATGAGAAGGACACCGATCCCGCTCGCGTTCATCGGCGACCACCGCCGGTCAGATCCAGCGGAAGCATTCCCCGACAGGGAGCACATTCCTTCTCGCCGGGCAGCAGCTTCGCGAACCGCTTACAGAGTGCGCAGCGCGTTCGGGTGACCCCGTCTAGCGGACGCTTGTTGCCATCGTTTAGCGTTGTCATTGTTCACTTCCAGAGGTTGTGGACAGCGCAGGAGCGGCAAGGTTGGTAGCCGGTTCCGCTTCTGCGCCTTACAGGACAAGAAAAGCGTTTGAGGACGTGTTTGTACGCCGCACGGCCTCGCGTGCGTTTTTCGCTCTGTCATTCAGTTTTCAGCTGGCTTGCGACTTCCCTTCTTGGATCTTCGCGGCCACCTCCTCCGCCTTGCGTTCCTCGTATCCCACCCAGTAGCGGAGTTCGTGGTGGTGTGCCCGGTCCACATCGGACACGGCGCGATACATGCGCGCGTTGGCCTGATGGAACTTCAGCCAGGTCGTCAGGTTCGATCCCGGCTTCGGACGATGAGCTGAGGCAACTGCGTGCGCGTCCCTCAGCGTCTGTGGCTCATTCCGGCCCGGTGTCGTCACCGTGCACCTCCTCGGCTGTCGCGTGCTTCCCGAGGAACACGGCCAGTTCGTCCGCGCTGTCGCGGATTTGGCGAAGGAGCCGGATGAACTCCGGCCACGCGGCCGGATCGGACGGCGGCAGGATCGCCAGGCTGTCCGGGTCGAGGTAGATCACCAGGGCCGGGTTCGCCGAACCAAACCCCTGCATCCCCGCGACCGCCTGCGGCCCCGGCTTCCACATCGCGTTGAACGCCACGGCCTCGTCCCTCCTCACTGTGAGCACGGATCTCCCACGACCGCGCGTTCTCCTCGAATCCCTCAGCCGCCGCTGTCACGGCCGCGAGCACCCACCACGGCAACTGGCCTTCCGCCAAGAGGTCTCGCCAGGCCGACGCCACCGCGAGGGAAGCAACGGCCAGGTCGTGTGCCGCCACGGGGTCGACCGCGTGTGTCCTCAGAGCGCTGTAGTGGTGGTAGGCCATCTCCCACGCCTGGACCAGGTGCGGAGGAACCACGGCGACACGGTGGCTCCCCGGCACCTCGCCCGGCATCACGCAGCCTTGGGCGTTGACTCGGCAGCGCCCGAGGTCCGCGACGACTTCGATGCCCCACCCGAAGCCGCAGCCTTGAAGCCGGTCGCGCGGAACGTGTAGGACTGGTATTTGAACTCGCCCTGACCGGCCACCTTCGGCTCAGCCGTCAGGCCCTCCAGTTCGATCGGCCGCATACCCGGCAGCACCTCCGATGTCGTCGGTACTGGCTGCACATCGGCCAGCAACGTGATCTCGAACGACGCGCGCTTCGCCTTGACCTCGTCCGGGTCGGTCACCGTGACCTTCCACTGACGCTTGCCCGTCACCTCGTCGACCCGCTGACGGGCCGGACGACCCGCAGCACGGTCCTCACGCGACTGGTACTCGTTGTCCGGCGATACCTCACCGACCATCACCAAGCCCTGGCCGAAAGCGTCGTCGAAATCGATGGGGAACCGGAAACCCTTGTAGATAGCCATTTTTTGCTCCTAGGTGCGTGTGATCAGTCGTTCTTGCGCGTGACGGCGTCGTCGGCATCGTCGGACCATTGGTCATGGAAGGAGGAGGAATGCGAGCGCGTGCGGTGCTGGGTTTCGCACCATTCGCTGAACTCGCTGGCAGCGGCCGCGAGACTCTGCGCGAACCGTGCGGTGTCCATCAGGCCGCCGATACGGGCGGGCACCTGGACGATGAAGGAGGTCTCTTCGCTTCCGGCGACGAGCTGGCGGACGCCAGGAGAGGGTGAAACCACCGCCGCGCCGTAGCCGACGAGGGGCTGAATCACCACGTGAATGCCCATGTGTGCTCTCCCGATGTCTCGGTCTCGGCGAGCCCGGTCGGGCGCGCTGGACACAGGAGACACCAAGTGAGGAGCCTCACCCCGGACAAACTGTCCGGGTAGGTACTAGCGGGGGAGAGTGCCCTCAGAAATGACGGCCCACCTGGCGTGACGTGGCCGGGTTCAGGAGACTCGGTACTAGTCGAGGAGGCGAAAGAACACCTTCAGAGGTTCCTCACCGTCGGCATGCGCCTCAATGGCAACCGCCCAACCAGCAGACATCGACCAGCCAAAGCGAGCCTCGATCCATTGGGCGAACGGACCGACAGCCCCCATCGCGAACGTCTCATCGAATCCGTGAACGTCCAGGGCGACGCCGTAGCCGAAGAGGATGCTCTCCAAGTCCCGCAAAGACCGCTGCCGCAGCCACATCCCCGGCCGCAGCCGGATCTGGTCGAGGATTTCTTGAACGTCCTGACACTGATCGATAGGTTTCGGCCGTTCCCCAGATGCAGCTGTCACACCGTCGATCTTACCGAGCTAGCCCGGCGACGGGACCGCTGCGTTCACCGCGGAAAGTACGGCTGACCAGGGCAGCTCTCGCCCCGGAGCGCTCCGCGGTTCATGCAGCGGCCACACGTCGTCCCCGTACACGAGACGCACGCCAGCACGCCGCAGCGCGTCGATGTGGGTTTCCCAGGACGGGTGACGAGCGTGCGCGGCGTTCACGCGCGGAAAGACGACGACCGGCAGGTTGAGCGTGCCGATAGCCTCGTTGACCTGCGTCAGGGCTTGATTGTCGGCGATGCCCATCGCGAGCTTGGCGACCATGTTCGCCGAAGCGGGCGCGACCAGGTAGCAATCCGGCGCCGGATGCGGGCTGGATTCGGCCGGCGAGCGCGGCTCAACCCGGACCGGGAACCCAGTGGCCTCCTCGATCTCGGCGCGGCCGCCGTTCTCGTCCAGCCAGCGCCCCGCCGTCGGCGTCAAGGTCACCGCGACCGTCCAGCCGTCCGCCTGCGCGGGCCGGATCACGCGCGGAAGAAGGTCCTCAACACCACCAGCACCCGAGCCCACCAGGCCCAGAACACGCGACGCCACCCGACCTACCTCACCGCGCCGCAGCGCTCAGCCAACGCCAACAACGGCGAGGACTTCTTACCAGCCGTCGCCGGGGCACGGCGATACATCGACCGCACGACCTCCCGCACCGCCGTACTGTGCCGGACGATCCCCGGCGCCTTCTGCTCAGCCGTCAGCAACGCCGACAACGCCTCATCATCCTTCGCGACCAGGCTCAACGCCCGCGCGAAGTCAATCAGGTGCGTGACCTGCCGCTCCACCGGCAAGTGGTCGACGCTGATCCTCGGAGCCGACTCGATCACCTGCGAAATGTCGCCCAGATCCAGCGCCGCCGACAGACGGTGCAGCTCGACATTGGCCGGGCCGAACCCGGTCTGCCAATGGTTGGCATCCACACCGAGCTGTTCAGCCGCACGACCCGCGTGAGACAGCAGCTCGTTCGCTGTCGACCGGTCCTGTTGCCGGGCAGCGGCGACGGCCGTCCGCAGGTAAAGCATCCCGTAGAGGCTCAGTGCCGCCGGGTCACCGTCGCGCATCCTCGGGACCAGCCACTTCGCGGCCACATCGCCCAACTCAAGCGCGTCGTCGAACCGGCCAACCGCCAGGAGCGCATGAGTGCCAGAACGAGCAGCGGAGGCTAGGACGAGCGGGTCGTCTGCCTCGTCGGCCGCTTGCATGGCGCGCTCTGCCGCGATCCACGCGAGGTCGGCTTCACCGATCTTGCTCAGCGTCGTCGCGGCCAAATGGTGGACGCGTGCCGACACCGCCGCACAGGCCCGCCGGTAGGCCGCGTCATCGGCCGAGGCGGACTCCATGCCCTGACTGGTCTTGATCAGACCCGGCAGCGCAGCGACGACACGGCCGAGGTCGCCCTTCTGATAGCTGGACCAGGCACCTTCCACCAACTGAGCCACCGGCGCCGGGTCGATGTACTCCGGCGACATAGCCGAAGAGAACAGCGTGCGGGACAACCGCCGGGGAGCCATGAGCGCGTCACGGATGGCCGGGACGTCGTCGTTCTTGTCCTCATCCTCCATCAGCACCGGTTCGCCGAGGAGATCTCCCAGCGTCACCCGCAGGCCCCGCGCAACGTCAGCCAGCACGTCCAAGCGCCGGATCTCACGTTCCCCGCGCTCGATCTTGCTCAGCCAGTCCTCAGTACGACCCACCAGATCAGCAAGGACCGCCTGCGACAGACCACGCCGCCGCCGGTAGAAGGCAATACGCTCCCCGATGCTGAGCTGATCACCCGCACCACGCATGCCTCCAGGCTAACAGCCAGCATGCCTTCAGGAGGAACTCGACAGCTATCCTTAACGCAGGAACGTCTTTTCAAGAACTGATCTCTACCAGCTACCGCTGTCTGTCAGCGCTCCTTCGTCGACGCCGTTTACGGAGACGTTGGCAACTGATACATCTGCGACATCTATGCGCAGCCTGTTAAGGCGAACCTCCCATGACCGCCGCTCGCGGTTGAAATCCGGGTCTGCCATCGCATCCTCAGCTTGTCGAAATAGGTCTATGGCGTTGACCAAAGCGCGGTCGTTACCTGACCTCCACATCAGCGCAGCTCCGATATCTGCAAGAATGCGATAATTATATCGGTCATCTACTTTGTCTTTGACGCATTGAAGCGCAATCCGCTCGGCTTCCAGGAGCATTGCCACTCGGTCTTCGTCGAGCAATCCTTCTGTATTTTCGGCTCGCTGCATGGCAGATATTGCACGATATCTATCAATAATGTTATCTTTTCCAATTTCGCGCTGAGATGCGGCGATTGCCTGGTCTGCGAGTATGAGCTCACCCCTTTGAAGAAAGAGTTTTACCAGTCTTCGTCGAGGAGTTCGTTCCGCAGGGACTACCTTGATGAGCCGACTCAGTAGAGTAACTTGCTCTTCGTGAGAGGACAGTCTTGCTATTCCCATGTCATCCGACGCCATCGCTCGCGCAGTTTCCCGTTCAAGGTAATGCGTAGGATTCAGGCCTTCTATTATTCTTGAAAGAAGTCCATAGAGTTCATTTTGATCGGCAAACTTGTAAGTCGCGATTACGTGAGCGATAACATCGTGCCTGGTTGCCCATCCGTAGATGCCCTCATGTGGCTTAATATCGTACTCGCTTACAACATCCGCCATCTGAACTAGCATTGATTCGAGTGCGCCAGCTTCTACGCTAAGTAGGCGCAATATCAGCTGACGGTGGACCTTTCCACCCATTGCTTGAATTGCAGCAACATGTCTGTATACGTCTTGGGAGGCGACATCAAGGCCGGCGTACTCTTGAAGTAGGATATTGTCCAGGCGCTCGCTGTGAAAAATATTCTTAAGGCATACAAACATATCTGCGCTGCATCTATCTCGTAGTCTTTGAATCTTCTCCTGTCGGCCGAGTTGCAGGAATCCCTCCTCGACCAAGCTGCGAATATCTGGCTGACGGTCCAGCAAGTTCACTAATTCGTCAATATCTGCTTCTGTTAGTAACTGTAGATGCTCCACGGAGCCGCGCGTGAAGAAGTAAGACGACTTGGCCCGAGTCTTCCATTGGCCGAAGTTGACGGTTAGCAGGAGTCTCAATGCCGGTGATTCAAGACGCCCGAGTGCATCGGCCAGTCGATTGACTAACGATAGATGATTGGCGCAGTCGTCAATCATCAGATAGCCGACCTTGTCTTCGGCTCGCAACTGAGCCTCAACCTCTAGCCATCCCTGCCAGTCAAGCGGGAATGAGTTCTGGTGCTCCCAGCATAGATGTCCTTCGTCGATCTTACGCAAAAGCAAAGCGCGTGCGAGGGAGGTCTTTCCTACACCCCCAGCGCCCGCTAAGATCGTAAATATACCCCGTGAGCTCTCCTGAATTTCCCGCAGCCGCACTTCGAGCCATCGGTTTATCGTGTATCCGCGACGGATATCTCCATACGACGCGGGTGCGCCGTTATAGAGACGGGTGGCGTCAGCTCCTAGGCTGAGTGCATGACTAACATCTGTCGTTGTTGCAGCCAAGCTTGGCTTTAGTCGGCTGGCTGAAGGTGTCTGAGTTGTGTATATCGACGACTCTCGCGATTCGAGTCCGGCAAGGCTGAGCTTGTGCATTAACTCGTCGAGAGTCGCATGAAAGACGAGAATTCCTCGTCTCTCAAGTAGTTGAGCGCGATCCGGGTCGTCTTCGTAAGACATCAAGTAAACCTTGCTGCTGACACCCTGCTCTCGAAGGCCAGCAACGTATTTTGCAAGGTCGCGTAGGTGTGCATCCTTAAGTGATTGACCGATGATTAGAGTGTCTGCGGCGAACATGCCTGCACGCAAACTATTGAAAAGCGACTGGCGATACTGTTCGTACTCGTCGTAGTCTGCCTCGGTCAATATCATTCGGGAATGATCTCCGAATGCAACGTCCTGGCTTATGCAGCCATGGATCTTGTAGAGTTGGGTGATCTAAGACTGCCCCCGGGAGAAGTCAAAGTTAGACCGGACAACGTCAAGGTCGCGTGCCGCCGACTTATATGAAGCCTCAACGAGTTGGTCGAAATTTGTAGTGTATATGGCCCGCCAGTTGAAGGCGGGAAGGGCAAGAATGCCGCCGGTAGGGTTCAGTGATCCCAGGATGGAACGTAAAGAAGTGACCAGTTCGCGTCGACCTTTTCGATGCTCGAAAATCCCGGCTATTTCAGAAAGGTCTTCGCCTTCAGGAACTGGCTTAAGTTTTGCTGCAAGTTGCCGGGCCAGAACTGGACCCGATGGCGCACCTGACCCCATTGACGCCCCAGCGCCTAGCAGTATGACGGTCTGCTCTGGTTTTAGCGAACTCACGACTGAGTCAAGGTCAATCATCTAAACACCGGCTATTCTTTGAGTTAGTTTGCCGAACTTGGCTCTATGGGATCAAGGGCGCGTTGCCGCCGGGCGGCGCGCCGGGCGCGTAGGTAGCCCCTCGCCTGGGCGGCCGCGCCGGTTCCCGACACGGCGGGCTGCCGCTCCGCTTCGCCCACCGGCCGGGCGACGCGGCCGCCAGTGGGTCACCTTGCGCAGCGCCACCCAGCGGCGGCGCGTATGTCCCAGTAGCCAAGTCGGCCCTCCTCAACGAGCGTCGTGACATACCGGTCGTCGATGTATCGCCACCTGTTACGCCGAGTCGGGGGTTCCCATTCACCCCGATGCCTGATCGTGACAACGGCCGGTAGCACCGCGTCAAGGCTGGAAAGCGTGCCTTGACCCGATGCCACCGGCCGCGTGCTGGCTTCGTATCGGGATGAAGGGGGAGGTGTGGGCAGGGTTTCGCCAGGCCGTCTACAGGCCGTCAGACGTCAGGTAGGGCCAAGATCCACCGAGAACTGCCGAGAGACGTTTAAGCAGCTCAGACGCCATTTTCAAGCAAGATCGCCAGGAAGGCCGAAACCGGCCGAGAGATCACCCAGATCTACGAAGGCACCAACCAGATCCAGCGCATGGTCATGGCACGCGCCCTGCTCAAGGGCTGAGTCATTCCCGCGTGAAGGCCCCCTTTCCTCGGCTCAGTCGAGGAAAGGGGGCCTTCACGCGCTTCGGGGTTCGCATTCAGGTGACGAAATGCGCAGGTGAGATCGGCCCTCGGTGAGATGCTTCACGGAAGTACGGCGATCATGGCCGCACGGTGTCACTCTCGAAGGATGTTCTGGTTCGCTCCGGTGTCGTGGACACCGCACGACGAGGCCGAGCTGATCGCCGGCTGGCGGTTGTGGCTCGAACTCGGGGATCGCACGTGGCCGTCGGCCGCGTGGGACGGGACGGCGGCCGACGTCGTCAAGCCGCTGCGTGAGCTGGTCGCGGCCTGCGACGACATCGAGACGGGGTACCGCGAGGCCGTCGACGAGCCGTCGGAGGAGTTCATCCGGATCATCCAGTTCCTCGTGTGGACCGTGAGCACGGTGATCGAGCTGTGGGCCGACGACGAGGTCCCGCTCGACGCCGAGCGGATAGCGTTGCTGCACGCCGACCTGGCCGGCTTCGCCGAACAGGCCGAGCGGGTGCTGGAGGTGCTGGCCGTCAGCGGGGGCTGGACGGGTCTGGCCGCGGAGCATCGGCGGACGGATCGCTGAGCGTTTCCGGTTTCTCGACCCACGCGAACCGCGAGCCCGCGAGGTGCTCGGTCAACGGGAGGTCCAGCGAGAGCAGGGTCACCGCGGTGCCGTACGGGTCCTCGCCGGGCACGATCTCGTAGCCGGTCTCGAACACCGACTCTTCCTTCTCGTCGGACTCGACGTCGTGCCGAGTGACATCGCTGTCGATCGACCACGTGCCCCCGAGGGTGCGATGGAACTTCAAGACCAGTTCGCCCGGCGTCGACCAAGTGAAGCGCGACACCGCGAACTCGGTGCTCCAGCTCGCCCAGTAGAGCCATCCGGAGCCGTCGCGGCGGAACATCAGGTCGACGGTTTCGACGCTGCCCGGATGCAGGATCTCGTCCGACCACAGGCCGGTCAGCCGTTCGTCCGTCACGGAGGGGATTCTGCCGTACGGGGGAGATAACGTCCGCGACCTTCCACAGAGGACATGCCGCCGACCGGGTCCGCTTCCTGTCGGGTACCTGTCGATCACGCTCCGGAGGTGCCATCGGAAGCGTCCGGTGCCCTACCGTGATCCGGGTAAGTTGAATATTCACCGACCAGAAAGCTGATACCCGATGTTCGCTCGTTTCAAGGATGTCGCCCTCCTGCTCGGCCGGATCGGTGTCGGTGTGGTCTTCCTCGCACACGGCCTGCAGAAGTGGGAAAACGGGATCGACGGCACCGCGAAGTTCTTCGAGCAGACCGGAATCCCGCTGCCGACGCTCGCGGCGATCTTCGCGATCGCGGTGGAGATCGTGGGCGCGATCTTGTTCATCGTCGGTTTCCTGACGCCGCTGGTGGGCCTCGGCTTCGTCGTGGTCTCCGTCGGCGCCCTGCTCTCGGTGCACCTCGACAACGGCCTCACCGGCCAGGGCGGTTACGAACTCGTCCTCGTCCTGGCGGTCGCCGGGCTCGCGCTCGGCTTCAACGCCGGCAAGCTGTCGCTCGACCACGTGCTCTTCGGGCGCAAGCGTGAGGCGAAGCAGCTCCAGGACGCCTGACCCATTGAAATGAAGGGGCCTTTCATTGCAAATTTTGCAATGAAAGGCCCCTTCATTTCACGTCAGGAGGGGAGATCCGCGGTAGTCCGCTCGGCTTCGCGCCGGGAAGCGAGTTTGGCCGGATCCGCGTCGGTGACCTGGACCAAATGCGCGCCGGCCGCGAGCGGCGTCAGGAACCCCGACAGAATCCCTTCCTCGCCAGCCCATTCCACAGTGGACAGAACGCGGTCCGTCGCGGACAGGCTCGCCGCCGAAGCGCGGGAACGAGCTTCGGTGAGGACCTCGTCCACAGTGGACGAACCCAGTGCGGGAGTGTCACCGGGCACGGGGAACAGCGGGCTGAACTGGTCACCCGAAAGCCTGGCTTCGGTCAGGTAGTCCAACGCCCCGTCGGGTACGGAACCGGCAGGCAGCCCGAGGCCCATCGGGTGCAGCGAGACGACGGCCGTCGCGGCCGCGTCGGAAGCGCCGCCCGGCGCGACGAACGCCACCCGCGCGCCCGCGGTCTCCGTCACCACCCTGGCGCCGCACCACCAGGCGCCCAGCAGCACGCCGGCGGTCTGCCAGTGCGACGGCAGCACGACGGCGACCTCGTCTCCCGGTTCGACGTCGAACTCGTCGACCAGCCAGTTCGCCGTTTTGGCCGCCCAGTTCACCGTGGTCGCCACGGACAGTTCGACCCGGCTGCCCTGCTTGTCGTCGTAGTGCGTGATCAGCGGTTTCGCGGGCGACCCGAGCAGGGGTCGCAGCAGCAGTTCGGTGAGGCTCACGCCCCCAACGCTAGTTCACGCAGGGAACACTCGACGCGGCGAGCAGCGGAGCCGCGCCGGGGGCCCCGCCGCCACCGCCCCGGCCCACCAGGCCGGATACGAAGGTCCGCACGGCGGCGGGGTCGATCTCGACGATGCTCTGACCGTCCGCGCTGCGGCCGTTGATGTTCACCACCGGGATGGTCGTGAACGTCAGGTCGCCGGACGCGATCCCCTTCGCCTGCTGCGCGAACTCCAGCAGGTCCAGCCCTTCGTCCAGGACGATCGACCGGCGCACGACGTCCATCAGGCCCGCCATCGTCGACGGGCTGGTCAGCGTGCCTGCCGAGAGCACCTGGTTCAGTGCCGAGGACAGGAACGTCTGCTGCCGCACGATGCGGTCGAGATCGCCGCGCGGGAGGTTCTTCCGCTGCCGCACGAACGAAAGCGCCTCGCCGCCCGACACGGTCTGTTCGCCGCGCCGGAAGTCCGCGCCGGAGTCCTTGTCCTCGGTGGAGTGGTTCAGGCAGACCTTGACGCCGCCCAGGGCCTCGGTCAGCAGGTAGAACCCGAGCAGGTTGACCTCGGCGTAGTGGTCGATGCGGATCTTCGTCAGATCCTGAACGGTCTGGACCAGTGCCTTGCGGCCTTCCTGATCGGAATCGCGTTCGAGTTTCGCCTGATCGCCTTCGCCGCGGTGCGCGTTCGCGTAGCCGGCCTTCGCGGTGCCATACGCTGAATTGATCTTGCCGAGACCGCGGCCGGGGATGTCGGTCCAGGTGTCGCGCGGGATCGAGACACCGGACGGCTTCCCGCCGTTCTTCGGGATGCGCAGGATGATGATGGTGTCGGTGTTGACGCCCGGCTTCTCCTCGGTGCGCAACTCCTTGAGCACCCTGAGCGGCAGCGGATTGCCCTGCGCGTCGGTCCGCGCGTCGCTGCCGACGAGGAGGATGTCGTTCGCGCCGTCGTCGGCGGGCGGTGCGGCGGGATCGTCGGCCTTGCTCAGGGCGTTCGTCGTGGGGACGTTGTTCTGCAACTGGTCCTTGGTGACGTACGCGTAACCCGTCGTGCCGAGGGCGAGCAGCGACACGAGGCCGAGCGCGATCCGCCGGGTGATCCGGCCGGCGCGGCGCAGCGGGCGCTCGGGTACGGCGAGCACACCCGAGACCGGTTCGTCTTCGTCTCCGGCCGGGGCGGACGGCTGGGGGAGCGGCGGATTCCGGGGGTACGGCGTCGGGACGAACCGGGGCTTCTCGTCACTCTCGGTGTCCGATTTGGTGTCCTCTTCGGACTTCGGCTCTTCGTCGTCCAACTGCTCAGAACGTTCGTTGACGCCCTTGTCCTCGTCACCCATCCCTGTTCACCTCCCCTGGCGCTGCCGTTTGTCCGATCGTAGGAGAAGGCTAGGCCACGGTGAGGTCGGCCACGCTCAGTACCCGGACATTAATTGACGCAGGGCACATTGCCCGCGACGATCGGCTTCGTGGAGGGCGCCGGAGGAGCGCTGGAGGGCGGCTGAGCCGGCTTCGAGGGAGTCGACGTCTTCGACGGGGTGGTGGTCACGGTCGCGCCCTTGAAGTCCTTGCCGAGCAGCACCCGCACCTTGCCGGGTGCGACGTCGCGGTCCGCTTCGGCCGCCACCGCGGTGCCGAAGACCTGCTTGATCAGGGCCAGCGCGGCTTCGTCGCCCGGCGCGTGCCGGATGACCGTCGAGTTGCGGGTGCTGAGCTTGGTGTCGGGAGCGAGTTTGAAACCCTTGCCCTGCAAGAGGTTCCGGGTCTCGGTGGCCGCCGTGGGGGAGCCGGATCCGTCGAAGAGTTCGACGGTCACCGCCTCCGCGCCCGGCAGGGTGGGCTGGGCCGAGGTGGGTGCCGTCTCGCCGTCGGCGGTGAGGCGGCTGATTTCGGCCTGCACCTGCGCCGGGTCCACCCGGAGCACGGCGGCGCCGCCGATGGTCGCGTCGCCCTGCGTCGGGATCGTGTGGAACTCGACGTTTCCGCTGGTCAGCCCGCGCATCTGGGCGGCGAACTCCGGCAGATCCCAGCCGGCCGACAGCACGACCGACTTCTTCACCGCTTCGATCAGGTCCGCGATCTTCGCCGGGTTGATCAGGACGTCGGACGAGAGCACCTTGTTCGCCAGGCCTGACAGGAAGGCCTGCTGCCGGGCGATCCGGTCGAGGTCGCCGTTCTGCAGGTCGTAGCGCTGGCGGACGAACGCGAGCGCTTGCACGCCTTCGACGGTCGACTTCCCGGCGGGCAGGTCCACGCCGGACTTCTTCTCCTTGACCGCGTTGTTGAGGCAGACCTCGACGCCGCCGATGGCCTTGGTGATCTCGTAGAAGCTCGACAGGTTCACCTCGGCGTACCGGTCGATCATCTTCGGTTTGCCGATGAACTGCTCCAGCGTCGCGATCAGGTTCTTGCG
The DNA here is from genome assembly GCF_044547565.1 of Amycolatopsis sp. NPDC052450. Classification (NCBI taxonomy): domain Bacteria; kingdom Bacillati; phylum Actinomycetota; class Actinomycetes; order Pseudonocardiales; family Pseudonocardiaceae; genus Amycolatopsis; species Amycolatopsis sp. NPDC052450. Next base: position 123,983 of record NZ_JBIUAQ010000012.1, read on the forward strand.
GCCGGCGTCCTTGGCCTTGGCGTCGACGTCCTTGAGGTTGGAGTTGCCCTGCTGCTGCAGCGTCTTCGACGTGTCGTTGTAGGCGTACACGTACGCGCTGTTGAGTTTGTGCTTGCCGAAACCGCCGGTGATCTCGACCCACGAGTCGCGGGGGAAGGAGATCGCGACCGCCTTCTTACCGTTCTGGGGGATGTGCACCAGGATCATCGTGTCGGTCTGGCGCTCGCCGTCGGAAACACCGGCGTGCAGCATGTCGAGGACCTCGCGCGGCAGCGGATTTCCCTGCGCGTCGGTGCGGCTGTCCTGGCCGACGAGCAGGATGTCGATCGCGCCGTCCAGCGGTTTCGCGGGTGGGTGACCGTTGTCCTCGAAGATGTTCGTGGTCGCGAAGCCCTTCGACGGGTCGCCGATGAACTGCCAGCCCCACCAGGTGAGCGCCAGGATCGTGATCGAGACCAGGCTGAACACGACCTTCACCCCACGGCGGGCGAACACCACGACACCGCCGCCACGGCGCGCCGGAATGGGTGGCCCGGGCCACTCGGTCACGTGCGGTCCTCCACGAATCTCCCCAGGGCACCCGCGTGCCTCGCCGACAACTCTACTGACCCCCGTGTTAGACGTCCGTAGGCTGGTGAAAGGTTGCCCCGGTCGTGACACACTCGGCCGGTCAGGAAGTCGTAAAGGGAGGATCGCGGCATGCGAGTGCTGGTCACCGGGGGTGCCGGGTTCATCGGTTCGCATTACGTCCGGCAGGTGCTGACAGGGGCGTACCCGAGCCTGGCCGACGCCGAGCTGATCGTGCTCGACAAGCTGACCTACGCGGGCAACGAAGCGAACCTGGAGCCGGTGCGCGAGAACCCGCGGTACCGGTTCGAAAAGGGTGACATCTGCGACGCCGCCCTGGTCAGCGAGCTGATGCGGGGTATCGACCTGGTCGTCCACTTCGCCGCCGAGTCCCATGTGGACCGTTCGATCGCCGGCGCGGCCGACTTCGTGCTGACCAACGTGCTCGGCACGCAGACCCTGTTGCAGGCCGCGCTCGAGGCCGAGGTCGGGAAGTTCGTCCACGTGTCCACCGACGAGGTGTACGGCTCGATCGACGAAGGATCCTGGGACGAAGACCACGCGCTGGAGCCGAATTCGCCGTACTCGGCGTCGAAGGCGTCCTCCGATCTGCTGGCCCGTTCCTTCTTCCGTACGCACGGATTGCCTGTCTGTGTCACGAGGTGCTCGAACAACTACGGTCCGTACCAATTCCCGGAGAAGGTCATCCCGCTCTTCGTGACCAACCTGCTCGACGGCAAGAAGGTCCCGCTCTACGGCGACGGGCTCAACGTCCGTGACTGGCTGCACGTGGACGATCACTGCCGCGGCATCCAGCTCGTCGCCGACGGCGGCAGGCCGGGCGAGGTCTACAACATCGGCGGTGGCACGGAACTGACGAACCGCGAGCTGACCGAGCGGCTGCTGACCGCGGTCGGCGCCGACTGGGAGAGCGTCGAGCCGGTCGAGGACCGCAAGGGACACGATCGCCGATACTCCGTCGACATCACCAAGATCTCGCGGGAGCTCGGTTACGCGCCGCGGAAGTCCTTTGAGGACGGTCTGGCCGACACGGTCGCGTGGTACAGCGGAAACCGAGCGTGGTGGGAGCCGCTGAAGAACCGTGCGGGAGAGTGACGACGTGCTGAGCATTCTCGTACCGGGCGGATCCGGCCAGCTGGGGCAGGACATCGCGGCGCTGGCGGTGGACGCTTCGACGCCGTCGTCATCTGAGTTGAACGTGTGCGACACCGGGCAGGTCGTCGCCGCGGTGACCGAACTGGCGGGCCGGGCGCGGGCGGCGGGGAAGTCGCCGGTGGTGATCAACGCGGCCGCCTACACCGCGGTGGACGCCGCGGAGACCGATGAGGCGCGGGCGTTCGCGGTGAACGCCGACGGCCCCCGGGTGCTCGCCGCGGTGTGCTCGTCGCGCGGGGTGCCGCTCATCCACGTGTCCACGGACTACGTGTTCGCCGGTGACGCGACTTCGCCGTACGAGACCGGTGATCTGCTGGGGCCGCTCAACGCCTACGGCCGGACGAAAGCGGCGGGCGAGGACGCGATTCTCGGCTCGGGGGCCCGGTCCTGGATCGTGCGGACGTCCTGGGTGTACGGCAAGACCGGGGCGAACTTCGTGAAGACCATGGCACGCCTGGAAAAAGAACGCGACGAACTGTCCGTAGTGGACGATCAGACCGGTTCGCCGACCTGGTCCCGCGATCTCGCCGCCGGACTGCTGGAGCTGGCCGGTCGCATCGCCGTCGGCGACGGGCCTTCGCAACGGGTGCTGCACTGCACGGGTGGCGGGTCGACGACGTGGTGCGGGTTCGCGCGCGCGATCTTCACGGAACTCGGCGCGGACCCGGCGCGGGTGAAGCCCTGCACGACGGCGGAATTCCCGCGTCCCGCGGCGCGTCCTGCGTACGGCGTGCTGTCGAACGCTTCGTGGCGCGAGGCCGGTCTCACGCCGCTTCGGGACTGGCCTGACGCGCTTCGGGCCTACTTCGCCTCCTGACGCCGCTTCGCGTCGTGGCGTGAGTTCCGTCTTCAAGCACGCGAGTTACGTCTCCAATCACGCGAGTTCGCCGTCTGATCACGCGAGTCGCGCGGCCAAGCACGCGAGTTCGCCCTCCCCGCATGGACGGCACGTGTGTGCGGATGCGGATCACGCGTGATCAGACGGCGATCATTCGTGATTGAGGGGCGAACACGCGTGATTGAAGACGTAACTCACGTGATTGAGGGGCGCACTCACGTGATTGGGGGCGGAACACGAGACCAGGTCGCTAGCAGCGCTAGGAAAGCTAGCGATACTAAAGGTCCCTTGCTTCGCTCTGGAGTGACGCGTGGGACTCCTGAGACCCTCGCAATTAGTCACCTACTTGCCCTGGACGTCTTCGGGCGCCGGAAGGCGTAGAGGCAAGTAGGTGACTAATTGCGGAGATCAGTGTTTCGTGCTGGCCTGGCGGTACGCGGCGACGGTGAGTTCGGCGCAGGCGCGCCAGGTGAAGTTCGCGACGTGGGCGCGGCGCGCGGCCGAAGTGGCGACGGCGTGCGGGTCGCTGACGGCGATCCGCAGTGCCTCCACGAGTCCGTCGACGTCCTCGTAGGGGACCAGGCTCGCGCAGTTCCCCGCGACCTCGCGCAGCGCCGGGATGTCCGTGCACACCACGGGCACGTCCGACGCCATCGCTTCCAGCACCGGGAGCCCGAAGCCCTCGTCGCGCGACGGCAGCACCAGCGCGCTGGCCCCGGCGACGACCCGGCGGAGGTTCACGTCGGACAGGTAGCCCACGTGTCGCGAACGCGAGCCCACGGCGAACGAGCCGGGGCCGACGAACACCAGTTCCGGCAGATCCGGCGCCGCCTCGTGCGCCTGCTGGAGCCAGTGCAGGCCCTTGCGGGGTCCGGGCGCGCCGGCGAAGAGCAGGTACTTGTCCGGGAGGCCGAGTTCCTTGCGGCGTTCCTTGTCCGGCGGGCGCGCGTTGAACCAGGCCGGGTTCACGCCGAGCGGGGTGACGATGATCTTGCCGCGGTCCACGTCGAGCCGTTCGGCCACCTGGTCGGCGACGGCGTTGGTGGGCGTGCAGATCGCGTCGGCGAGCCGGGCGCCGCGCCGGACCAGGCGCGGCAGTTCGTGGTCGCTCGGCGCGAGTTCCCCGGGAGCGTCCAAAAAGGCCAGATCGTGGATGGTCACCACGCCCGCCGCACGGAACCGGCCGGGCAGCACGAAGTTGGTGCCGTGCACGACATCCGTCGGCCCGGCGAACAGTTCCACCGGCGGCAGTTGCGAACGCAGCCACGCCTTGCGCAGCAACCGTGCCGCCACCGGCATGCCACGGGCCCGGACGCCGTGCGGGAGCACGTGCCGCAGCCGCCGCCAGCCGCGCAGCGTGAACGCGACCGCGCGAGTGTCCACTTCGGACATCGACGCGAGCTCTTCGGACAGTGCGACCGTGTACCGGCCGATACCCGTCCTGGCACCGAGAAGCGGGGTCCCGTCGAGCAGGACGCGCAAGGGGCGGTCAGCCACGGCCGAGCCTCTGCTTCGCGACCTTGACCACGCGGCCGCCGACGCGCCGCACGAGTTCCTTCGGGCCGCCGTCGGCGAGGTACTCGCGGATCAGGTCGACATCGCGGCGCAGCATTTCCTTGCCCCGCACCGGTGCGGTGACCACGAGGTCCTCCGAACCGGGCAGCCGGTCCGCGGCGGGCCGGGGGTTCCGGCAGAACTCCACCAACGGCTTCAAGGCTTCCGGCCAGGCGTAACGCTGGGCGACCGCGGCCATCCGCTCGACGCAGCCCGCGGCGAATTCTTCGTCGTACAACGCCTTTTCCAGCGCGTCGGCCAGCGCGTCCACGTCCTCGGCGGGGACGACGACGCCGAGCCGTTCTTCGCGGACGAGGTCCGCGAAAGAATCGCCGTCGGTGGTGACGATCGGCAGCCCGGCCCACAGGTAGTCCAGCACCCGGGTGCGGAAGGCGAACGTCGTCTCGACGTGCTCGTAATGCGTGGTGACGCCGCAATTCGCGTCGAGCAGCCAGTTCTGGCGCTCCTCGTACGGCACCCACTGCTGGTTGAAGAACACGTGTTTGCCGGTGAGCCCGAGCGTGTCGGAGAGCAGCATCGTGCGCGCGCCGATGTCCATCTCGGTGACCTCGGGGTTGGGATGCTTCATCCCGAGGAACACCAGGCGGACGTCGCCGCGGCGCTGCCGCAGCTGCTCGATCGCCCGGACCAGCGTGAGCGGGTCGAACCAGCTGTAGACCCCGCCCGCCCACAGTACGACGTGATCGGTCTCGCCGATTCCGTCCAAAGTGGACCGGAGGCCGGGGCCGGTGCGGACCGGCGCGTTGGGGGACAGGCCGAACGGGACGATGGAGAGCAGCGATTGGGTGGTCGGGTCCGCGTCGTACAGCCTCGGCGAGAGCCTGCCCATCGCCGCGAGATGCCCCAGCCAGAAGTGCCGCTGACGCTCCGAGGCGCAGAGGAAGAAGTCTCCGCGTTCCAGCTGCGCGTCGAGGACCTTGGTGACCCCGATGAGGTCGAGCGCGCGTTTGTCGTCGGGAACGCCCTTGCCCTGTTCGAGCAGTTCGAGGTGCATCGGGTCGTACAGATCCGCGACCACGATCTTGTGCGCGTACTGCTTCTTGAGCGACGGCGCGAGTTCCAGCACGTGACCCTGCAGGACGATGATGTCCGCCCAGGCGATCGGGGCCTCCAGATCGCGCCTGGTCGCCGCGCTGACCCGGAACGGCGCGGGCGGCGGATCGGCGAGGGGATTGACCGTCACCAGGTGGACGTCGTGTTCGGCGGCCAGGGTCGCGGAGATGTTCCACGCGCGGATCGCCGGGCCCGCCATCCGTTCGGTGATCGCGTCGCCGGTGATCACCACGATCTTGCGGCGCTGCCCGAAGAGCGCGTCGATGCCGAACGTCTCGACCAGGATGTCGTGCGCGGCGAGATAACGCGGCAGTGGATACGCGGGCTCCAACGCCTTGCGCAGCAAGGGAAGCAGATCGGCATCGGTGCGGACGCGGGCGGCCTGCTCGGCGGCACGCGACTCGGCCAGCGACGGCAGCAGTTCGACGAACTGGTCGATCGCCAGCACGCCGGCCAACGTCGTCCTCGGCACTCCGACCGGACCGGTTTCGGCCGGGCCGACGCCCTTGGCGAGATCGAACTGGGTGGCGTCGAGGTCTCCGCGAGCGGTCGCCCGGCGGACCGCCAGCGCCAGCGCCGCGGGCAGCGCGCGCGAGAGTGTCTCGTCGGAGAGATTCTTGTACAGCGCGGCCAAGGCGTTGCGTTCCAGCAGGAACGTCTCGCGGCCGGAGTCCGGAGCGTCCACTGTGGACATGGTGGCGTGGTGCTTGTGGTAGGTCAGCGAATCCGGCACGTAGCGCACGCGCCAGCCGCGCAGGTTCAGCCGCCAGCCGAGGTCGACGTCCTCGTAGAACATGAAGAACCGCTCGTCGAACCCGCCGAGTTCGGCGAACACCCCGGCGCGGACGAACATCGCCGAACCGGTCGCGAACAGGACGTCCTTGGCGATCTCGTGTTCGGCGGCGGGGACGTCGGCCAGCGGGCTGCCCGCGTGGCGTTTGTAGCCCATGCCGAACCAGGTCAGGCCCGCGTCGACGAAGTCGGTGCCGGTGCCGTCCCAGTCGAGGACCTTGCTGGCCACCGCGGCGACCGTCGGCTGCGCGCGGAGTTCGGCGACGGCCGCGCCGACCCAGCCGGGAGCCGGGCGGGCGTCGTTGTTGAGGAAGGCGAGCACGGTGCCTGTCGCGTGCTTCGCGCCGAGGTTGCAGCCGCCCGCGAAGCCGGAGTTCACCGGGGACTCGACGAGCTTGACGCCCGGGGCGGCGGCCTTGATCTCGGCGACGTCGGAGCCACCGGAGGCGTTGTCGACGCAGATGACTTCGAGGTTCGGGTAATCGTGTTCGGCGAGTGCGCGCAGGCAGGTGACGGTGTCGGCGGCTCCCCGGTAGTTCACCACGATGACCGAGACGACCGGTTGCGTTTCCCCCTGCGCCAAAGCCGTACTCCCTGCTCTCGATTGGGGCAAGCTTAATTGCCCGCCCACGCGTCCCAGACCGCGCCTCGGCCGAGTGTCGCGCGTCGCCCGATGGCCCGCCGCTCGAGCAGTGTGCGCGGCAGGCGGGCGGCGACGGCACCCAGCACCCGGCACCGCAGGCTCGGGCGGAAGTTCGGCGCCGCAGCCGTCTTGTTTTGACGGAGCCCTCGAAGGGGGAGTATCGCGGTCAGGGCGGCGAACTTCAGCAGCTGGCGGAGCGCGACCTCACGCGGAGCACACCGCAGGAGGGTCAGCAGGCGGTTGCGTTCATTCCACAGGTGGAACTGGACCGAACCCGGTCGGGTGCTCGCGCCATGCCGATGGGTGACGTCGGCTTCGGCGCCGACGACGTCCCAGCCCGCCAGCCGGAGCCGCCACGCGGTGTCGGTGTCCTCGTAGTAGCAGAAGTAGGACGCCGGGACGCCGCCGGCGGAGCGGAGCGCCTCGACGTTCAGCACGGCCGCGCCGCCGCAGAAACCGAAGATCTCGTCGGCTGGTTCCGGCAGGTCGGCGCCGTGGCCGTCGGCGGTCAGGCGGACGCCGGTGGACTGGACGGTGCCGTCGGCCAGCGTCAGCCGGGCGCTCACGGCGGCGGCGAGCGGCGCCTCGGCGAGGGTGTCTTCGCAGGTCGCGAGCCAGTCCGGGGCCGGCGCGGCGTCGTCGTTCAGCCACGCCATCAGCGGGGTGTCCACTTTGTCCAACGCGGCGGCCATGGCGCCCGCGTAACCGGTGTTGCGCCGCAGCCGGAGCACCTCGGGCTTCGACGGATGGGCGGCGAGCAGGGCGGCCGTGCCGTCGTCGGAGGCGTTGTCGACGACCAGGGTGCGATGCGGGCGGGACTGCGCGGCGAGGGCGTCGAGGCAGGCGATGATGTGCGCCGCGCCGCGCCAGGTGACCACGACGACGGTGGTGCTGGGCATGCCAGAGAGAATAGAGACCATGCCCGAACTGGTCGTGCTCGCCGAGCAGCTGCTGGCGCCGGTCCCCGGCGGGACAGGCCGCTACACCGGCGAATTGCTGCGGGCGCTCGCCGAGACCGCGCCGCCGGGCTGGACGGTGTCGAGCGTGGTCGCACGGCATGCCGACATCGAGCCCGCGGTCGTCGAGGGAGTCAAAGGACCGCGCGTGCTGCCGATCCCGCCCCGGGCGTTGATCGCCGCTTGGCAGCTAGGCGTGCCGTGGTGGCCGGGTGGCGACGCGGTCCACGCGCCGACGCCGCTCGCGCCCGCCCGCGTGCCGAAGGGGCGGACGCTGTCGGTCGCGGTGCACGACACCGTGCCGTGGACGCATCCCGAGACGCTGACCCCGCGCGGTGTCGCGTGGCACAAGGCGATGATCGCGCGGGCCGCGGCGCGGGCGACCGCGCTGACCGTGCCCACGCAAGCGATTGCGGACGAGCTCGCCGGGCTGGTGCCGGTTTCGTCTCCGCTGCACGTGATCCCGCACGGAGTGCGGCCGCCCGCCGCGTTCACCGAGGTCGCGCTGCCCGAGCGGTACGTGCTCGCGATCGGGACGATCGAGCCGCGCAAGGGCATCGACGTGCTGATCGACGCCGCCGGCCGGATCGGGGTGCCGCTGGTGCTGGCAGGCCAGCCGGGCTGGGGCGGGGTCGATCCGGTCGCGCTGGCACGCGAGCACGGCGCGGACGTCCGGCTGCTCGGGAAGGTGAGTGACGCGGAACTGGCGTTCGCGTTGCGGGGCGCGTCGGTGCTGGCGATGCCGAGCCGGGCGGAGGGTTTCGGGCTGCCGCTGATCGAGGCGATGGCGGCCGGGGTGCCGGTGGTGCATTCGGACGTCCCCGCCCTGGTCGAGGTGGCCGGGGGAGCGGGCGTCACCGTCCCCGTCGGCGACGCGCAAGCGCTTGCGGATGCCCTTCGCGACGTACTCGACCATCCGAAGCGTGCGGCAGCCCTGCGTGACAGTGGTCTCAGCCGTTCGAGTGAGTTCACCTGGCAGCGCGCCGCTTCCGCCCTTTGGGGCCTCCACCAGCGCGATCAGTTTCCCGGTTCCCCACCGCGGAGCCGGTGAGCAGCCGTACCCTCCTAGGGTGACCGATGACCCTCGCGTGCTGATCGACGCGACCGCCGTCCCCGCGGACCGGGGTGGCGTCGGACGTTACGTGGATTCGCTGGTCGCGGCGCTGGACGAGGACGGCGCGCGGATCACCGTCGTCTGCCAGCCGCGGGACGCGGTGCTGTACGACCGGCTGGCGCCCGGCGCGCGGATCGTGCCGACCTCGCCGTCGACTTCGACCAGGACGGCCAGGCTGACCTGGGAACAGGCGACCCTGCCCCGGCTGGTCCGGCGGCTCGCCGCCGACGTCGTCCACTCCCCGCACTACACGATGCCGCTCGCCAGCCCCGCCGCTTCGGTGGTGACGCTGCACGACGCGACCTTCTTCACCGACGCCGTCCTGCACTCTTCGGTGAAGGCGCGTTTCTTCCGCGCCTGGACCGCGACGGCGCTTCGCCGCGCGACGCTGTGCGTCGTGCCGAGCATCGCGACGGCGGCCGAACTCGAGCGCGTCGGCCAGGTGCGGACGGCGGAACTTGAGATCATTCACCACGGCGTCGAACCCGATCGGTTCCATCCGCCCTCACCCGCCGAGATCGAGGCCGCGCGGCAGGCCGTCGGACTGGGGAAGACGCCGTACGTCGCCTTCCTCGGCGCGCTCGAACCGCGCAAGAACGTGCCCGCGCTGATCCGCGGCTTCGCGCACGCCGTGACCGGCAGGCCGAACCCGCCGGCGCTGGTGCTCGCCGGACAACCGGGCTGGGATTCGCAGGTCGAACGCGCCCTCGACGCCGTGCCGCATCGGCTGCGCGTGATCCGGGCCGGATACCTGCCGTTCGACACACTCGCCGGCTTCCTCGGCGGCTCCGAACTGGTCGCGTACCCGAGCCTCGGCGAGGGATTCGGGCTGCCGGTGCTGGAGGCGATGGCGTGCGGCGCGGCCGTGCTCACGACCCGGCGGCTTTCGCTGCCGGAGGTCGGCGGCGACGCGGTCGCCTACTGCGGTGTCGGCGCCGGAGACGTCGCCGCGGCCATCTCGGAGCTGCTCGACGCTCCCGCGAGGCGGGCCGAACTGGCCGAAGCCGCGCTTCGGCGGGCGAAGGAGTTCTCGTGGGCGACGACCGCGGAGCGGCACCGGGAGGCCTACGCGAAGGCTTGGCACCGGCATGCGCAGCGGCGGGTGAGCTAAGCCCTCCCGCTCCGCCCCAGCCCCCGCCCCAGCTCCCGCTCCCGCCCCGCCCCAGCCCCCGCCCCAGCTCCCGCTCCCGCTCCGCCCCAGCCCCCGCCCCAGCTCCCGCTCCCGCTGCGCTCCTGCTCCCGCCCGCGCTCCAGCTCCGCTCCGCCCCAGTCCCGCCCGCGCTCCTGCTCCCGCCCGCGCTCCAGCTCCAGTTCCCGCCGCGCTCCAGCTTCGTTCCCGCTCCGCCCAGCTTCCAGGTGCGGCGCGGATGCTCCCAATGTGGCATTGGGGACACTCAGCGCCCCCAATGCCACATTGGGAGCGTGTCCGCCGGCTTCGGAGCAGCGGGGAGGCGGAGCCGCGGAGCAGCGGGGAGGCGGAGCAGCGTGGGAGCGGAGCTTTGGAGCAGCGTGGGAGCAAGGGACCTTTGCTATCGCCTCGGGGTGGGTGCGGCGCGGTCGCGTTCGGTGACGGGTGGACAATGGCCCCGTGACTGAGCACCCCAGCTACGGCGACGGGATCGCCGTCGTGACCGTGACGTACTTCCCCGGCGAAACCCTCGAGAAGTTCCTCGACACGCTCGAGAAGGCGACGGATCGGGACGTCCAGGTCGTCGTCGCCGACAACGCGTCCACGGACGGCGCCCCGGAGAAGGCCGCCCGCCGGGAGAACGTCAAGCTGCTCAGCATCGGCGAGAACGTCGGCTACGGCACGGCCGCCAACCGGGGTGTCGCGGAACTCGACGACAGCTACGGCTGGGTCGTCGTGGTGAATCCGGACCTCGAATGGGAACCCGGTTCGCTCGACGCGCTGCTGGAGGTGGCCGAGCGCTGGCCGCGCGGTGGCGCGTTCGGGCCGCTCATCCACGACCTCGACGGCACGGTCTACCCGTCGGCCCGGCTGCTGCCGTCGTTCGGTCGCGGGATCGGGCACGCGGCGTTCGGCAAGATCTGGCCGGGCAACCCGTGGACGCGGCAGTACCGGCAGGAGACCGGCACCCCGGTCGAGCGTACGGCGGGCTGGCTTTCCGGGTCCTGCCAGCTGTTGCGCCGCGAGGCCTTCGACTCGGTCGACGGATTCGACACGCGCTACTTCATGTACTTCGAGGACGTCGACCTCGGTGACCGGCTGACCCGCGCGGGCTGGCTGAACGTGTACGCCCCTTCGTCGAGTGTCATGCACATCGGCGGGCATTCGACTTCGCAGGCTTCGGAGAAGATGCTGCGTGTGCACCACGAAAGTGCGTACCGCTACCTCGCGGACCGTCACCGCGGTCTCCTGTGGAAGCCGGTCATGCTCGCGGTGAAGGCCGGTCTCGCGCTGCGTCTCAAGCTCGAAACGCGCCGGAAGTAGCCGTTCCGGCCACCGGAACTCGCGCGACTCCGCTGCCCGCCGTCGTTACCGTCGGTGCATGGACTTCGCCGAACTGGACACCTGGCTGACGGAACGCGCCGGGGAGGAACGCTTCTCCGGGGTCGTGCTGATCCGGCGCGGCGACGAGACGCTGTTCGAACGCGGATACGGCCTGGCCAGCCGCCGCTGGTCGGTGCCGAACGCGCCGGACATCCGCTATGACACCGCGTCGATCACCAAGGTCGTCACCGCGATCGCCGCGGTGCGCCTCGCCGACGAGGGACGGCTGGACCTCGACCGCCCGATCGGCGAGATCATCGACCTCGGCGGCACGGCGATCGCGCCCGGTGCGACGACGCGGCACCTGCTCACGCACACGTCCGGGATCGCCGACGACGCCGACGAGGAAGCAGGCGAGGGCTACGAGGCGCTGTGGGTCGACAAACCGGTGTACTCGGTGGTGGACACATGCGATCATTTGCCCAATTTCGCCTACAGGGCACCGAATTTCGCGCCGGGCGAGGGCTGCCGGTACTGCAATTCGGGGTACGTCCTCGCCGGGCTGGTGATCGAGGAGTGCACCGGAAGGCCGTATCGCGACCACGTCCGGGAAACCGTGCTCGACCGCGCGGGAATGACCGATTCGGGCTTCTTCGACCGGCGTGATCCGCAGCCGAGGGTCGCCGAAGGCTGGGACCCGATCCTCGACGGCGAGCAGATCACCGGCTGGAAGCAGAACATCTTCAGTTACCCGCCGATCGGATCGCCCGACGGGGGTGCGTACTGCACCGCCGGCGACCTCGTCCGGTTTCTGCGTGCGATCCGCGAAGAGCGACTCCTGTCACCGGAGCGCACGAAGGAGTTCCTCACGCCGCAGGTGTTTCACAGCAAAGGCGTCTGGTACGGCTTCGGCCTCGAATTCGTCCTGGAGCCGGACGGCTCGGTGAGGCACTACTACAAGGACGGCGGGAACATCGGCGTCTGCTCGCTCATGCGGCACTATCCGGCCGAGGGGCTGGACGTCGCCATGCTGTCCAACGCCACGTACGGCGGGGGCGCGGCGATCAAGGAGATCGATCGGGTGATCCGGGCTTCCTGAGGCCGGTGTCCACGCGTGCAATGAAAGGCCCCTTCATAGCAAAATTCGCTATGAAGGGGCCTTTCATTGCACGTATCGAGGGCTAAATGCCGTCCAGACGGCGCGAGAGGTTCGACCGTCCCGAAGGGTTCTGCTTCACCGTCGGCACCAGGCCGCCGACCTCGTTCTCGACGGTCTCCGGCTCCGGCTGCTCGATCAGCGGGCTCTGCACCGGCGCGGCGGGCGGCCGCCGGGTGAGCGGGGTGGTCGCCTGCGGCAGCGGCCTGGTCGGCTGCGTGCCGGGACGGCGAGGATAGGGCTGCGGCTGAGTCGAACCTTCGCCCCGCGCCGGCGGCAGGTCCAGCCGCGTCGTCGGCTCGGGTCCCGCGAGCGGGTGGTCGTTCTCCGCGATCAGCGAAGCGGGTAGCTGAGTGGTCGTGTCCGGGTCCGATGATCGGTCGATTTCGGCGACCACCGATCGGGGGATCTGCTGGGTGTTCGCGGAGTCCATCGGAGACGTCGCGTTGTCCGGTGTCACGACGAAGGCTCCACGCGCGCTTGCGCGTGCGAGCAAGGCGTCCGCCCGAGCACGGGGGTCCATTCCCCTAGGCCTCCCGACTGACCTGGGGCCCTCTGGGTTCAGGGCCGACTGTGTGATGTCTAGGGTAGGCCCTAGGAGTGGCCGCCGTCAGCAGACCCGCGAACGTCGTCCGACAAAAGTTGGCAGGCCGCCAGGAACTCAGGCTTCCATGTCCGAAAGGATCCGGGTGCTGGAGTCCGCCTTGTCCGTGCCGCCGATGCCGTAGAGCAACGCGATGTTGTTGCGTGCCCCGGCCTCGATCTCGTCGGCGGGCAGCTCTTCGACGCTGCGCCTGTCGCCGCCGTTGCAGAACTCGAGCTCCGTGTCGGGGTACGCCGCGCGGATCAGGTCGAACGACTCGTTGATGCCCGGCCCCTGCTCGACGGCGATGTACACGTCGTCGACGATGCGCAGCGCGCGGACGATCCGGGCCCGGATGTCCTCGGTCTGGATCACCCTGCCCTTCTTGAGGACCTGCTGGTGATCGTTGTTGACGATGACGATCAGGTAGCCGGACCGTGCCTGCGCGTCCTCGAACAAGTCGAGATGGCCCTGGTGGAGCGGGTTGAAGTACCCGCTGACGATCGAGGCCTTCGCCGGTCGCTCGGTCATCGTCGGTGTCCTCCGTAGGCTTACGGTTTCAGGTGGCCCGCTCACCCTAGCCGAGTGCCGGGTAGTTTCATCGTGTGCTGTTCCGCCCCGGCTTCGAACTGGACCTGGACACGGTCCTGGGTCCGCTGAGCCGTGGGTCACGGTCGCCCAATGTCATCCGCACCGAGGCCGGGGTCACCTGGCTGGCGGCCAACACCGCGGACGGCGCGGGCACGCTCGCGCTGCTGCGGCGCGCCGACGGCGAGATCGAGGCCGAGGCTTGGGGGCCCGGCGCGGACAGGCTGCTCGACGGCGTCCCGGCGATGCTGGGCGCGCAGGACGACGACTCCGAGTTCGTCGCGCATCACGACGTCATCGCCTCGGCGCGGCGACGGAACCCGGGACTGCGGCTCGGCTCGACCGGCCGGGTGTGGGACGCGCTGGTGCTCGCCGTGCTGGAGCAGAAGGTGACCAGCACGGAGGCGCTGCGCTCATGGGGCGAGCTGTGCCGCTGGTTCGGCGAGCAGGCGCCGGGGCCGGGGCCCGCACGGCTGCGTGTGCCGCCGACACCCGTCGCCATCCGATCCATTGTGGACTGGAAATGGCATCGCGCCGGGGTGGACCTGAAACGCCGTACGACGCTGATCGCCGCGGCGCGTGTCGCGCCCAGGCTGGAGAAGGCCGTCGAGCTGAGGGGTGTCGAGGGCCGGGCCTGGCTGCGGAAGGTGCCCGGCATCGGCGTGTGGACCGCGGCGGAGATCGCGCAACGCGCCTGGGGAGACCCGGACGCGGTGAGCTTCGGCGACTACAACATCCCGTCGATGGTCGGGCACGCGCTCGTCGGCACGAAACTCGACGACGTCGGGATGTCCGAGGTGCTGGCGCCGTATTCGCCGCAGCGCCAGCGTGCCGTGCGCTACCTGTCGACGGCCGGATTCCGCCGCCCCAGGTTCGGGCCGAAGATCGAGCTCCGCGACTACCGCGCCATGTGATCGCGCCGCCGCGATCAGTCCTCTGAACGCGGGGTCAGTTGCCCCAGCCCTGCGGCGGGTAGGGCTGCTGCTGGCTCGGGTACTGCGGCGGCTGCTGCGGGTACTGGTGATAGGGGAGGGCGGGCGGCTGTTTGGTGTTCGATTTCACGAGGAAGTACACGCCGACCCCGATCCCGGCCAGGACCAGGAAGCCGACCACCAGTACCAAGAGGAAGACCATGCCGAGAGACTAACCGGAGACCCCTGTCACCAGCCCGGTGGCGGCCGCTGCGGCGGTGCCCGGGCTCAGTGGGCGGGGCGCTCTTGCAGCCGCGGGTTCGTGCGGTAAGCCGTGACGTTCGCGGCCAGCGCGGCGTCGACGATGGCGATCGCCTCCCCCTGGCTCAAGCCCAGCTTGCGGGTGATCGCGGCGTACTCGGCGGCGGCCTTCTGGGCCAGCTTCCGGTTTTGATCCCCCGAGTCCCCGACGAAGGTGCCTGCCCGGCCACGGGTTTCGATCAGGCCCGCCTCTTCGAGTTCACGGTAGGCCTTGGCGACGGTGTTGGGGGCGATGCCGAGATCTTCGGCGAGTTTGCGCACCGTCGGAAGCTTCGTGCCGACCGGCAGCGTCCGGTCCTTGATCTGGGCGGCGAACGCTGAACGCACCTGCTCGTACGGGGGGATCGGTGAGTTGGTGTCGACGCTGATGATCACTTTCGTGCTCCTGGTTCTCTGCTCGCCGACTGGATCAGAACACCGCGTTTCCCGGTGGTGGGGAGTTCAGTGGTGCCCTTCGAAGCCGGACCACGAGCGTAGCGAGAAGGGCGATCGCGACACTCCCCAGGAAGTAGGCCCACAGCCACGTGGCGAACTCCGGCAGCGCGGAGGTCAAGGGGAGGGCCAGGTAGACCCCGGTGGGCAGCAGGGGCAGTTGCGCGTCCTTCCTGCGGAGCATGTCGTCCGTGCGCAGGGAGATCTCGTCGTCGGCCAGGCTGGGCTGCTTGACCACCTGCCGGGCCAGTGCGATGGACAAAACGCCGAGGACGGCGATCCCCGCCGCGTAGGTGAAGCCGATCAGCTGCTTCTCGGTGGAGTCGGCGAGGAAACCGATGGTCAGGCCGAGACCGATGCCGCCGGCACAGCTGGCCAGCCACAGCATGACCGTCCCGGTACCGGCCACCTCGAGCACGCCGAGCCGCTTTCCGTGCGCGATCCGGCGTGGCACCGACCGCGCCAGCCGCTGTTCCGCCTTGCGTATCCGGAGGGTTGCCCACCAGACGAAACCGGCCAGGACGACGAAGGTCACCACGACCGCGATGAGGGAGCCCGATTCGGAAAGTGACGGCCACTCCGCCTTTCGGCGCGACATGAGCGTGGGACTGCCGCCCGAAGTCTTGAGGAAGAACTCCTGACTCAGGAAGAACCAGACACCCCACGTGGCCCCGAGCAGGGCCAAGGCCATCCCGATCGTCTGTCCCTTGATCCTGCTCCGCAGCTTCATCCTGGTCAGCTGAAGCTGTTGGGATTCGGTCAGAACCACCACAGCGCCCCCTTGTTGTATCAGTGATCGTATCGCCATGATGACACAATCACTGATACAAAGGCAAGCGGGTTACTGACGGGGCGGCACGACCTGGGTGGCGTCACCGGCGCCACCGGGCACGACCTGCGTCCGGTCACCGCCACCCGCCGGGGAGACGACCTGTGTCCGGTCGGCGCCCGCGGGCGACACGACCTGGGTGCGGTCACCGCCCGCGGGCGATACGACCTGGGTGCGGTCGGCGCCGGCGTCCGCCTGCTGCTGCGGGGACACGACCTGCGTGCGGTCCGCGCCGCCGTCGATCGGCGGCCCGGCCTGCGGGGGAGGCGGCGGGAAACCGGGCTGGGCCATGCCGGGCGCGCCGAACGGATTGGGCGCCGGGGCGCCAGGATGGGGTGCGAAACCCGCGGGGGCGCCGGGCGGCGGCGCGAAGCCTGCGGGCGGCGCCGGGAACCCTGCGGGCGCCGGCGCGAAACCCGCGGGAGCGGGGGGCGGCGGCGGGAAGCCGGGCGCCTGGCCGTAACCGGGCTGAGGCGGCGGGAAACCGGGCTGCTGCTGCCAGTTGCCCTGCGGGGCGGGGCCGCCGGGAGGCGGGGGAGGCGGGAAGCCCGGAGCCGGGCCACCACCACCGAAGTTCGGGTTCTGCGGGAACGTCATCGGCGGCTTCTTCGCCTGGTTGACCTTCACGATGATCACCACGACCACGATGATGATGACGATGATCGCCAGGATCAGCAGGAACCAGCCGAAGCCGTCACCGTCTCCGCTGCTGTGGACCCGGACCCGGTCGAGATATGGCGTCAGCGCCGTCAGCATCATTCCCCCTTCAGGACGTCAGCCGACACCCTAACGGCCGGACGCCACGGGCACGGCGGCTTCCATCAGTTCGGCGAGATCTTCCGACCCTTTCGGCAGGGAATCCACCGGCCACCAACGAAGATCGTCCGATTCGTCACTTTGGACCGGTTGCGCTCCCCGGGGCGCGCGCACCACGAAACGCACGTCGAAATGCCGCGTCGGCACACCGAGCGAGCAGGTGATCGGATGGACGTCGAGATGCACCGGGGCCGGGTCGATCACCAGGTCGTCGATGCCGGATTCCTCGCGTGCCTCACGAAGAGCGGCGTCGGCGAGCGTCGCGTCGCCGGGTTCGCAATGCCCGCCGAGCTGCAACCAGCGTCCGACTCGCGGATGCAGGGTGAGCAGCACGTTTTCCGCGTCGGCGTCGAGAAGGACGGCCGACGCGGTGATGTGCCCGGCCGCGCATTCGCGGCGGCAGACGTCCTCGCGGGCGGCGAGGAAGCCGAGATAGGCCTGGCGCAAGGATTCCTGAGCGGCGTCCGCCGGTCGCCAACCGGACAAAGTGGACACAGCGTCGTCGTGCAGGGTCACAGTTCGAGAAGTCCTTCACCGGGTTCGACGGGGCCGCGTGCGGGCGGGAGGGCGGCGGGATGCCCGATCGCGACCGCGCCGAGCGGTTCCCAGCGCTCGTCCAGGCCGAGGACGTCCCGCACGATGTCCGCGGCGAAGATGGTCGACCCGATCCAGCACGAGCCGAGGTCTTCGGCGGCGAGCGCGACCAGCAGGCCCTGCACGGCCGCGCCGCCGGCGACGGTGAACATCGTGTGCTCACAAGCGTTCCGCCGGTCGTCGCGGTAGGTGTGCGCGCCTTCGGCGACGAGGAACGGGATCACGACCTCGGGCGCGTTGTAGAGGATGTCGCCGCGGCTGAGGCGCTTCGCGACCTGTTCGGCGGTGAAGTCGTCGGCTTCGAGATCGGCCTGCCACGACGCCTTCATCGCGTCGAGAAGCTTGCGGCGCAAGCCTTCCTCGCGCAGCCACACGAACCGGACCGGTTTCGTGTGATGCGGGGCGGGCGCCGTGAGAGCCGTCCCGACCGCGCGGCGCAGCACCTCGGGATCGACCGGTTCGCCGGTGAACGACCGGATCGAACGCCGCGCGAGCACGGCTTCCCGGCGGCCCTGCGCGATGGACTCGTTGGTGCCGAGGCGGAACAAGTCCTCCTCGACCGGCCGCAGCAGTTTGCGAGCGGTCGAACCGTCGTCGGTCAGCCGAAGTCCGCGGACGACGGCGACCGGTGTCCCGCCGAGCTTGCCCTTGACCAGATCCGCAGCGGCGGCGAGTTCGTCGGCGATCGCCACCTCCGTGACGGCGAGTTCGTTGCCCTGGCTGTCGATTTCGCCCGCGTACGAGTGCAGTACCCGCAGGCCGGACGCGCCGATCGCGGCGTCGATCTGCCCGACCCGCCACGCGCGGCCCATCGTGTCGGTGACCACGACGGCGACCTCGACGCCGAGCCGTTCACGCAGCCCGTTCCGCAGCGCGAGCGCGGAAGCGTCCGGATCGGACGGCAGCAGCGCGACCTCGCCGGAGGCCACGTTCGACGCGTCCACCCCGGAGGCCGCCTGCACGATGCCGAGTTTGTTCTCGGTGATCACCGTGCGGTTGATCCGCGCGATCACCCGGACGGACTCCTCTTCGACGAGCTTGCGCCGGGCGGCGTCGCGCTCCTCCGGATCGGCGGGGACGCGGATCAGCATGCCCTCGGCCTTGGAGACGATCTTGCTCGTCACGACCAGGACGTCGCCCGACCGCAGCCAGGGAGCCGCCTCGACGATCGCCCCGGTCAGGTCGTCGCCGGGACGGAACTCCGGCAGCCCTTCGACCGGCATGATCTCGATCTTCGCGGAAGCGTGATCAGTCAACGGAAACTCCTGCCAGATCGAAGGCGGCGCGCACCATGGCCGCCGTGGCGTCCACATCGGACATCAGCAGGGGTACGTCGCGGACGGCGACGCCAGGTACGTCAACGGTCTCGCCCTCGGAGACCAGCCAGCCGTCGAGCACGCCGTCCGGGGATTCCTTGCGGGAACCGTAATGGCGTCCCACGGCCTCGGCCGAGGTCTCCACGCCGATCGCGCTCAGGCACGCGTCGGCCATACCGCGCAACGCCTTCCCGCCGATGATCGGCGAGACACCGACGACCTTGGCGCGTGTCTTCCGCAGCGCGTCGCGGATGCCCGGCACACCGAGCGTCGTGCCCACCGACACCACCGGATTGGACGGTGCGAACAGCACGATGTCGGCGCCCGCGATCGCGTCGAGCACGCCCGGCGCCGGCTTGGCCTCGTCGGCGCCGACGGCGACGATCGAATGTGCCTTCGGCTCGGCGCGGTAGCGCACCCACCACTCCTGGAAGTGGATCGCCTTGCGCTGGTCCGCATCTTCAGGATCGTCGATCACGACATGCGTTTCGACCCGGTCGTCCGACATCGGCAGCAGGCGCACGCCCGGCTGCCAGCGGTCGCACAGCGCCTCGGTGACCTGCGACAGCGGATAGCCCGCGCGCAGCATCCGCGAACGGATCAGATGCGTCGC
Source organism: Amycolatopsis sp. NPDC052450 (assembly GCF_044547565.1). Classification (NCBI taxonomy): domain Bacteria; kingdom Bacillati; phylum Actinomycetota; class Actinomycetes; order Pseudonocardiales; family Pseudonocardiaceae; genus Amycolatopsis; species Amycolatopsis sp. NPDC052450. The sequence continues at coordinate 143,308 of NZ_JBIUAQ010000012.1, forward strand.
GATGTCCTTGTCGCCCAGGCCGAACCAGGTCGGCTCGGCGCCGTACGCGGCGAGCTCCTCCTTGACCGTCCAGGTCTCCCCGGAATGGCCCCAGCCGCGCTCTTCGTCGATCCCCCCGCCGAGGGTGTACATGCAGGTGTCCAGGTCCGGGCAGATGCGCAGACCGTGCATCCACACGTCGTCCCCGGTGTTCACCAGCGCGGTCACCTCATGCGGCGATTCCGGCGCGGAACCGATCGCGGGCAGACCGAGTGCTTGTTTGACCCCCAGCAGGAAGCGGGCCCCGCCCACTCCGCCGACCAAAATGACGACCTTCACGACGGGCGATCCTCGCACGCCCCCGGAGCCGGGGCCCAGTAGCGGTACCTGTGGTGCTCCGTACAGCCCAGGCTTTCGTACAGTTTCAGCGCGCCGGAATTCGCCACCGCGACCTGCAGCACGACGCCGGTGGCGCCCTGAGCGGCCGCCCAGTCGCCCGCCGCGTTCATCAGCCCGCGGGCCAGCCCCCGTCGCCGGAACTCGGGCCGTACCTCCAAACGGGCGATGTGCAGCCACTCGCCGACGACGGCGCCGCGCACCGCCCCGGCCGTGACGCCGTCGGCTTCCACTACCCCGAAGCCGACCTTGCCGGTGCCGAGGACATGCCGTGGCGCCTCCGCCGGATCCGGGCCGCCCGCCGTCAGCTCCCACCATCCGGACGTCGGTTCGTCGAGAATCACCGCTCCCGCCGAGGTCCCGCGCGAGAGCGGCCCGGTCAGCACGCGAACCTCGTGCGCGGGCCGGTGTTCCACATAGTGGACCCAACCGCGGGCGGCGATGGCGTCTTCGAGCGACGTGTCCTGGATCACCTGAACGACCGGCGGAATGGCATGATCGTGGGCGAAGTCACAGACCGTCCGCAGGGCGTCTGGCAGCGGTTTTCCCGGGTCGCCGATGGCCAGGGCGCTGTTGGCCCTGGCGGTGAACCCGTCCGCCCAGCGCAGCCTCCAGTCCCCGATCCGGCTCTCCAGCAGGGGAGTCCAAGCCCGGCTACAGGTGAGCTCGAGCATTTCCGCACTGTTCACGGTTAGATTGTGCCAAGGAAGGCAGTGGAGGGACCCCGATGAGCATCGCGCGCAAGGACGACAGGCACAACGAAGACCTGGTCCGCGAGATCTCCGACGGCTTCAACCGGGCGTTGGGCGCGGAAAAGGCCGTCGAGAAGGACGAGAGGGACACGGAAGCGGCGAAGCCCGCCGCGCCGAAGTTCGTCATCACCGGGGACAGCAGGGCCACTCCGCCGCCGCGCCGGAAAGACCGCTGAAAGCCCATACCCGGGGTACGGAATAAGGGTGGCCTAAGCGGGCCGGTCGCGCCCGTGGGCGCGTAATGTCCGTTGCAGACTGGTGAAGCAGAGATAAAGCAGGAGTGCGCAGTGACCTACGTGATCGCCGAGCCCTGCGTCGACGTGCTCGACAAGGCGTGTATCGACGAGTGCCCCGTGGATTGCATCTACGAGGGTGACCGCATGCTGTACATCCACCCGGACGAATGCGTCGACTGCGGTGCCTGCGAGCCGGTCTGCCCCGTCGAGGCGATCTACTACGAGGACGACGTCCCCGACGAGTGGAACGACTACACCAAGGCCAACGTCGACTTCTTCAACGAACTCGGCTCGCCCGGTGGCGCCTCCAAGGTCGGCAAGACCAGCCACGACCCCGCCTTCATCAAGGCTCTTCCCCCGCAGGGCGAATGAGCCGGGTCGCTCTTCCTGATTTCCCCTGGGACTCCCTCGCCGACGCCAAGGCGAAGGCCCAGGCGCATCCCGGTGGCATCGTCGACCTGTCGATCGGCACGCCGGTGGACCCGGTCCCCGAGAGCATCCGCGCGGCGCTCGCGTCCGTGTCGGAAATCCCGGGGTACCCGACCACGCACGGGATTCCCGAGCTCAGAGCCGCAGCGATCGAGGCGCTTTCGCGGCGGCACGGCATCGAAGGTGTGCCCGAGGCGGCCGTGCTGCCGACGATCGGTTCGAAGGAACTGGTCGCGTCGCTGCCGCGGCAACTGGGCTTCGGCCCCGGTGACCTCGTCGTCATCCCCGAGGTGGCGTACCCGACCTATGAGGTCGGCGTGCTGCTGGCGGGTGCTTCGCTCCTGCGCGCGGACAGCACTTTCGCGGTCGGCCCGCAGCGGCCTTCGATGCTGTGGATCAACTCGCCGTCCAATCCGACAGGACGCGTGCTCGGTGTCGATCACCTGCGCAAGGTCGTCGAATGGGCGCGGGAACGCGATGTCGTCGTGGTCTCCGACGAGTGCTATCTGGCGCTGGGCTGGGAAAGCGAGCCCGTGTCGATCCTGCACCCGTCCGTGCACGGCGGCTCCCTGGACGGCCTGCTGGCCGTCCACTCGCTGTCGAAGTCCGCGAACCTCGCCAGCTACCGGGCCGGATTCGTCACCGGTGACCCGAAGCTCGTCGCCGGGCTGCTGGAGATCCGCAAGCACTCCGGGCTGATCATGCCGCGGCCGGTGCAGGAGGCCATGGTCGCCGCGCTGAAGGACGACGAAGCGCTTGCCGTGCAACGGGAACGCTACGCACGCCGCCGACTGGTGCTGCGGAAGGCGCTGCTGGACAGCGGTTTCGAGATCTCGCACTCCGAGGCGGGACTGTATCTCTGGTCCACGCGCGGGGAATCCGCGCTCGACACGGTCGACTGGCTCGCCGATCGCGGCATCCTCGCCGCGCCGGGCACGTTCTACGGGCCGACCGGCGGGCGGCACGTCCGGATCGCTCTGACGGCGACGGACGAGCGGATCGACGCGGCCGTGGAGCGGCTCACTTCCTGACTTCGGCGCGGTTCATAGCACGTCGCGACCGGTGAAACCCCGGTAGATGAACCGCGTCAGCGCCTCGACGGCTTCCTCCTCGGAGACCGACGACGGGTCCAGCAGCCACGTATGCGCGAACCCGTTGACGAGTTCGCCCATCATCGCGAGCGAGAGCCGTTCCGACGCCGGTAGTTCCATGCCCGCCGCGGTGATGTACCCGAGGTGGCCGAGGATGTCCTCCGCCTGATCGGCGCCGAAGCGCGCGAAGGTGCGGGCGAAGTCGTCGCTGACCATCGCCGCCTGGCGCAGCGCGAGCATCGTCGCGGCGTTGTCGCGATGGAAGTTCCAGTATTCGCGGACGTGCCAGCGCACGGCGTCCGGGTCGGTGAAGTCGGCTTTGTGCTCCGGCGAGGACGCGTTGACGTCGCTCGCCGCCGCGAGGTCCGCGAGGAGCGCTTCGAGCAGCTCCTCCTTGCTCGCGAAGTGGTTGTAGAACGAGCCCGCCGCGCGTCCGGCTTCCGCCGTGATGTCGGTGATCTTGGTGTTCAGGTACCCCTTCGCCGCGAAGACGCGCTTCGCCGCGTCCTTGAGCGCGGCCTCGGTCTCCGCCGCCTTCTCTTTGCGGCTCGTCGCCGTCATCGGCACCTCCTTGACAGGGAAGGCTAGCAACGCTCACACTGAATCAAGATTCACTGAATCTCAATTCACTGGAGGCGAAGATGACCGAGGTACTGATCGCGGGAGCCGGGCCGACCGGGCTCACGCTGGCCATCGACCTCGCGCGCCGCGGCGTCGGCGTGCGGATCGTGGAGAAGGCCGAGACGTTCTTCGAGGGCTCGCGCGGAGATGGCCTGCAACCGCGCACGCTGGAGGTCTTCGAGGACCTCGGCGTACTGGACGCGGTGCTGGCCGCCGGGCAGCCGCCGGTGCCGATGCGGATCCACCTTGGCGGTGAGGTCGTCGGCGAGCGGATGATGGCCGAACTGGGCGACCCGACCCCGGACGTGCCGTACCCGAACGGGCACTTCCTCGGCCAGTCGCGGACCGAAGGGATCCTGCGGGACCGGCTCGCCGAGTTCGGCGTCCAGGTCGAGCTCGGCACGCCCCTGCTCGGTTTCGAGCAGGACGCCGACGGTGTGACGGCCGAGCTGCCCGGCGAGCGGGTGCGGGTCGGCTACCTCGTCGGTGCGGACGGCGGGAAGAGCTTCGTGCGCAAGGCGCTCGGGATCGCGTTCGAGGGCGCCACCGACGAATCGATCCGCATGCTGCTGGGTGATGTCCAGGCCGAGGGTCTCGATCGCGCGTACGGGCATTGGTTCGCGAAGCCCGAGGATCCGATGTCGGGGATCGTGCTCACGCCGCTGCCCGGGGTGCCGCACTTCCAGTTCGGTGCGCCGCTGGGCGAGGAGAAGGTCGAAGCGTCACTGGAGACGTTGCAGTCCCTGCTCGACGAGCTGTCCGGCGGCGGCGTCCGATTGCACGATCTCGCCTGGTCGACGGTATGGCGGCCCAACATCCGGCTCGCCGCGCGGTTCCGGGACGGCCGCGTGTTCCTCGCCGGCGACGCGGCGCACGTCCATCCGCCGACCGGCGGCCAGGGCCTCAACACCGGCGTACAGGACGCGTACAACCTCGGCTGGAAGCTCGCCGACGGTGCGCCGGAACTGCTCGACAGCTACGAGCCCGAGCGGCGCGGGGTCGCCGCGAGGGTGCTGAAGATCAGCACCGAAATCCTCGAGAAGTACAAGAAAGGCTCGGAAGACGCGCACGAGCGCGGCGAGAACACGCGTCAGCTCGACATCGGGTATCGCGGCGGCCCGCTCGCACCCGCGGCGACCGGCCGGATCCGGCCCGGCGACCGCGCGCCGGACGCGCCGCTGAAGGACGCGAACGGCAAGTCCGTCCGGCTGTTCGAGCTGCTGCGCGGACCGCAGGCGACCTTGCTGGTGTTCGGGGACGGCCCGGCTCCCGAAGGCGCGCGGCGGATCCTGCCCGCGGGCAGCGCAGTGTCCGATGTGGACTTCGAGGACGTCGGCGGACATGCTTTCGCGGCGTATGAAGCCGAAAACGGGCGGCAGGTGCTGATCCGCCCGGACGGCTACGTCCGCGAAATCACCGCCTGAGCGGCCTCGTCGACCTCCGCCCAGACGTCGCGCCACACGGCACGGACCTCGGCGCGGCGCAGCAGCTCCTTCTCCGCGACCCGGCCCGCGATGAAGGCGACCTCGGCGTCGACAGAGGCGACGACACTTCGCATGCGATCGGCGGCGACGCAGGCGTCTTGATGGTCCCCGAGGACGGTCTGGAAGTTCTTCGTGGCCTTGATCAGCCGCTGGATCCGCTCCGCTTGCTTCTTCTTCGCGGCGGGCTTGGCCATCTCGGCGGCGTAGCGGAGTTTCTTGCCATAGATGCGAAGCGCGTGAAGATCGTCGTCCGGGGGATCGGCGGGAAGCGCCTTCACGGCTTTCGCGAGCTTTCGATGCGGCTTCGCGAGACCGGCGACGAGATCCGCGGAGGTGGACTCGGCGCCGGAAGTGGATTCCTCGGCGTCGGGCTGCCGGGCGAGACGGCCGATGTCCAGCAGCATCGAGGCATACCGGGGGCTGGCGAGCGCGCGGGTGAGCCGCCGCTTCGCGCCCCCGCGTTCGGTGACGAACTTCGAGACCAGACGGCGCGCGGCGGGCTGGTCACGCACCTCGAATTCGGCGACGACCTCGCGGAGATGGCCGATCAGGACGTCGTAGTCGCGGACGTCACCGAGGGACTGGCCGAGCCAGCCGAGTTCCGCGCGCACGGGCTCGGCGTCCGGGCCGACGAGGCGGCCCGAGAGCTTGAGGACACTCCGCATGCGACGCAGCGCGACCCGCATCTGGTGCAGGTCTTCGGGGTCGGTGCCGGATTTGGTGCCCGGTTCGTGCGCGAGGAGCGCGCGGACCTCGACGTCGAGCTTGACCCGGACGTGAGTGGCCGCCGGATCGTCCGGCCCGGCTTGCGCGGGGCGGTCACCGAGCCCGAGCGCGGCCGGAGTGGTCGAAGGGGCGTTCTTGCGCGGCGGGGCCTCGGCTGTCACAACATGAATTCTAAGTGAACCGGCAAGGTGGTCCAGGCCGTGAGAGAAGCAAGGGACCTTTGCTGTCGCTCTCCGGGGGAGAGTGATAGCAAAGGTCCCTTGCTCTCTTTTGCGTGTGCCGCCCTGCCGCTGCCTCTGGTCGATGCAATGAAAGGCTCTTTCCTTGCCAAATTTGCAAGGAAAGAGCCTTTCATTGCACGCGTGACCCGGACTTGCTCACCCAGAGGCATTGGCGCCGCGAAAGCCACTTTAGGGACAGCAGGCGTCGCGAAAGTGGCTTTCGCGACACCCCGCGAAACTCAGGGAGACCCAGGCGACAGCAAAGGTCCCTTGCTCTCTTTCCGCAGGTCAGTTGGCGTGCAGGGCCGCGTTCAGCTCGATGCCGACGCCGGTGCGCGCGACGACCTCGACGGCGCCGGTCCCGGAGTTCCGCCGGAACACCGCGCCCGAGATGCCGGACAGCTCCAGCGCCTTCACGACCTTGCCCTCGAAGGTGACCTTCGTGCCGGCAGTGACGTAGAGGCCCGCTTCGACGACCGAGTCGTCGCCGAGTGAGATGCCGACGCCGCCGTTCGCGCCGATCAGGCAGCGCTCGCCGATCGAGATGGTCTCCTTGCCGCCGCCGGACAGCGTGCCCATGATCGACGCGCCGCCGCCGACGTCGGAGCCGTCGCCGACCACGACGCCCGCCGAGATCCGGCCTTCGACCATGGAGGCGCCGAGTGTGCCGGCGTTGAAGTTGATGAAGCCCTCGTGCATGACGGTGGTGCCGTTGGCCAGGTGCGCGCCGAGGCGGGCGCGGTCGGCGTCGGCGAGGCGGACGCCGGTCGGCATGACGTAGTCCACCATCCGCGGGAACTTGTCCACGCTGTAGACGGTGACGTGGCCGCGCGCCCGCAGCCGCAGCCGGGTCGCCTCGAAGCCCTCGACGGGGCACGGCCCGTAGTTGGTCCACACGACGTTCGCCAGCAGTCCGAACATGCCGTCGAGGCTCGCGCCGTGCGGCCGGATCAGGCGGTGCGACAGCAGGTGAAGGCGCAGGTAGACGTCGTGCGTGTCGCCGGGGGCGTCGACGAGGCGGGCGATGGTCGTGCGGACCGCGACGACCTCGACACCGCGGTCGGTGTCCGGGCCGAGCTGGGCGGCGGCGGCCTCGCCGAGGGCCTCGGTGGCCTCTTCGGCGGTCAGCCGCACCGTGCCGGCCTTGCTGTCGGTGCCGTCGATCAGCTTCGGCAGCGGGAACCAGGTGTCCAGCACCGTGCCGTCGGTCGTGACGGTGGCCAGTCCGACGCCGGTGGCGCCGGTCGTTTCGGGATCAGGGGTCTGCTCGCTCACGTCCTGAACGGTAACCCAGTGACCCGCGTCAGCCGCCGACGAGGCTCTTCACACTGGTCAGCGCCGTCGCCATGTCGGCGAGTGCCTGGCCGCACGGGCCGCCGGGAGCCGCCTGGTCCTGGCAGTTCGCGGTGCGGAAGGCGGCGATCGGGCGATCGAGGACGTCGGCGTGCGACGACAGGTCCGGCCTGCGCTTGCGGACGGTGCCCGCGGCGCTGGAGAGTTCGGTGACGTACTTCTGGCAGCCCTTGGGCGACTCGGTCCCCGGCGCCAGATAGCACTGGTCGGTGGTCAGCGCTTTGAGCTTGATCGGCAGCACGTCCGGCCCGGTGCTCTGGGTCGGCCGGACCTTCACCGGGACTTCGCCCGATCCGCAGCCGCTGAGTACCAGGAGGAGGGCGACCAAGATCGTTCGCATACGCACTCCTTCACGGTAGCCCCGGGTCCCCGGCGGTACGGTGCGGGCATGCCTTCGCTCGATCTGCACGCCGATCCCGTCGACCTCACCGCCGCGCTGGTGGACATCTTCAGTGTCTCGGAAGAGGAGAAGGTCATCGCGGACACCGTGCAGGCCGCGCTCCAGGCGCAGGCGCCGCATCTCGAGGTGATCCGCAACGGTGACGCGGTCCTCGCCCGCACGAACCTCGGCCGCCCCTCGCGGGTGTTGCTGGCCGGGCATCTCGACACCGTTCCGGTCAACGGCAACATGCCCGTGCGTCGTGAGGGGGCCGGTGACGACGAGATTCTGCACGGGCTGGGCACCGTCGACATGAAGAGCGGCGACGCCGTCTTCCTCCACCTCGCCGCCGCCCTCCGCGAGCCGAGGCACGACGTCACCTTCGTGTTCTACGACTGCGAAGAGATCGAAGCGACGAAGAACGGCCTCGGCCGCATCGAGCGCGAGCTGCCCGAGTGGTTGCAGGCCGACCTCGCGATCCTCGGCGAGCCGTCGAACGGCGGGATCGAGGGTGGTTGCCAGGGCACGATGCGGATCGAGATCCGCGTCGAGGGCGTCCGGGCGCACACCGCCCGCGGCTGGATGGGCGTCAACGCGATCCACGGCCTCGCCGAACCGCTGCGCAGGCTGGCCGAGTACACGCCGCGGGTGGTCGACATCGACGGTTTGACCTATCGCGAAGGCTTGCAGGCCACGAAGATCGGCGGCGGTGTCGCGGGCAACGTCGTGCCGGACGAGGCCGTCCTCACGATCAACCACCGGTTCGCTCCCGACCGCTCGTCCGAGGAGGCCGAGGCGCACCTTCGCGACGTCTTCGAGGGCTACGACGTCAAGGTCGTCGACTTGTCGCCAGGGGCGTTGCCCGGTCTGAGTGCCCCGGCGGCGGCCGAACTGGTCGCCGCGGCCGGGGGCAAGGCGGTCGCGAAGCTGGGCTGGACCGACGTCGCGCGCTTCGCGGCTCTCGGGATTCCGGCGGTGAACTTCGGACCCGGCGACCCGACGCTGGCGCACACCCGGCAGGAGAACGTCCGCGCGGGCGAGATCCGGCAGGTGACCGCGGTGCTGCGCGCGTTCCTCAGCTGATCAGGGCGAGCAGCTCGTCGAGTGCCTGCTCCGGGCCGCCATAGGTCAGGTGCGCGATGGCGAACATCGGGGCGACCACCCGGCTCCAGGCGTACAACCGGTCCCCGTCGAGCCCGCAGGCGTTCGCCACCGAATGGCAACGGGCCTCGACGCCTTCGTGCCCGGCGCCGCTCACCACGTAGTCGACGGCGTCGAAGCACGGATCACCCACGCACGCCTTCGGATCGATGGCGATCAGGCCGCGCGAGCCGCCGTCCAAGGCGTTGCCGAGATGCAGATCGCCGTGGAGCAACACGACGCCGGTCTGGGTGTCCAGCAACTTCTCGCAGCGCTCGATCGCCCGCTGCCAGGTGTCCGTGCCGATCCTGGCGGCGATGGCCGGTTCGGTGATCCGCTTGCCGATCCGGGCGAAGGACTCCTCGAACCGGCCGCGCAGGCTCCACGGCCAGTCCGCGGGCGGGGCGACGGAATGCAGCGCGGTCAGCAGCTCTCCCCAAAGTCCCGGCAGGGTCGGCAGCGGCAGGTCGTCGGCCGGGGTGCCCGGGCGGATCTCCTCCAGCACCGTCGCGCCGGCGTCCGCGTCGGCGGCCAGCACGGCGGGCACCCGGCCCGTCGGGGCGAACACCCGCAGCATTTCGAGCTGTTTGGTCAGCAGCGCGCCATCCGGGCTGAGCTTGAGCACCGCCGGTGTCCCGTCGGTCCATCCGCAGCGCAGTACGACGGACGAGGCGCCGCTGTCGAAAATCTCGCCGGGCACGAAGCCCCATCGGGACGCCAGCCGCTCGACGAGGGCCGGGACACCGGCGAGCCATCCTTCGGCGCCAGCGCCGAATCGGCTTACCAGGCGGGTATTGAGATCTTCCAAGTCCACTTGGGTCACTTCGCGATGTCCTCTTCGGCGCCTAGTAGTAGCAGTCCACGCCGCAGCAGGTCTGCGGCCTCTTCCGTGCGCCCTTGGTCGAGAAGCAGCTCTCCCGCTTTGTCGATCGAAGCGGCCAAGACGCCGCGAGCGTCGCGGACCGCCGCCACGTCGATGGCGTGCGCGAAGCCCGCTTCGGCTGCTTCGAGGTCTCCGCGGGCCAGGGCCAGCGAGCCTTGCTGGAACGTGAGTGACGCGGAGAGCGGCGAGTCCGCGGGGATGGCTTCGGTCGCTTCGGAGAGTAGCGCGGCGGCGTCGTCGAGACGACCGAGTTCGCGGCAGACGTCGGCGAGTTCCAGGGTGACGGCGTGATCGGGCGCGGCCGCCCTTGACGCGCGAAGGTCCGCGAGCGCGCCTTCGAGGTCGTCGGCACGACGCACCAGAGCGCGCGCGAACAGACACCGGGCCAGCACCGGCCGCAGGGCACGCTCGTGGAGCAGATCGTGCAGCACGGACACGGCGGCGACGGCGTCGGCGACCCGTCCTTCATCGAGGTAGGCCTCGGTCAGCCGGCGCTGATGGTCGGTGAGTTCGGCCAGGATCTCCTCGCCGCCGCGAGCCAGCCGCAGCGCCTCGCTCGCGTGCTGCGCGGCCTGAGCGGTCTCGCCGAGGCGGAGGTGTCCTTCGGCGAGGTACGCGCGCAGGGTCAGGAGGAGCAGCGGATGCGGATAGCCGGCGAGGCTCGCGTCGAGCGCCGTCCGGAGCAGGTGCATCGCGTGATGCGGCTCGCCCCGGCCGATCAGGACGTTCGCGCGCAGCGCGGCGGCCAGTTCGCGATACGGCGGGATGTCGTCGCCGAGAGCGGCTTCGGCGGCGGCGACCAATCGCGGCCGGGTGTCGCCTTCGGTGAACCGCGCGAGCCACAGCCAGGCGAGCCCGGCCTGACGAGCACGGCCGATCTTCTCGGCCCGCCGAGCCAGCCGCCGCATCTTCGGAGCCGAGCCCTTCCCCGCGAGGAAGTCCGACGCGGCCGACGCGATGTCCAGATCGAGCCGGACGTCGTCACGGGGCGAGGTCACGCCGAGCAGTTCGCCGGTGTCCACCCCGAGCCGCGCGGCGAAATGGCGCAACGCGTCACCGGACGGCGTCCGCGCACCCGTCTCGACGGACGAAACGTAGGCGGCGGTGTAGTGCGGCTCGGCGAGTTCACGCTGGGTGAGGCCACGTTCGGCGCGCAGCCGCCGCAACCGTCCGCCGACCTCGTCGTCCATGCCCGAGAACGATACGGGCGGACGCCACGCTCGGCCGAGTTCGCCGTTCAATCACGCGAGTTCGCCCCCTGATCACGCGAGTTACGGCTCTGATCACGCGAGTTCGCCCCCTGATCACGCGAGTTACGGCTCTGATCACGCGAGTTCGCCGGTTCCGCACAGCAAGCCCGCGTGATCGGGCACGGGACTCGCGTGCTTGGGGGCGTAACTCGCGTGATCAGAGCCGTAACTCACGTGCTTGGGGCGTAACTCGCGGGGTCAGCGGCCCTGCAACGACTTCACGTTCTGGCCGAAGGTCCAGTTCCGCGAACCGTCCCAGTTGAGCGACCAGGTCATCAGCCCCTTGAGCCCCGGGATGCTGCGGTACGCCTGGGAGACCAGGCTCGGCGACATGTAGCCGCCACCGGCTCCCGCCTGCGCGGGCAGGCCCGGAGCCTGCTTGTCGTAGGGCACACGGATCGTCTGGCCCTGGATCACCAGGCCCTTGTCGAGGCAGTTGGTCTGCGCGACGAAGCCCTGAACCGTGCCGGCCTGGTACGAATCGCCGGAGCAGCCGTACATGCTTCCGTTGTAGTACTGCATGTTCAGCCACCACAGCCTGCCGTTGTCCGCGTACTTCTTGATGATCGGCAGGTACGCGCCCCAGATCGAGCCGTAGACGACGCTGCCGCCGGTGACGTACGCGGTCTCGGGTGCCATCGTGAGCCCGAAGTTCGGCGGCATCGCGGCGAGCACGCCGTCGATGATGCGGATGAGGTTCTTCTGCGACGCGGAAAGCGTGGCGATGTTCCCGCTGCCGACGAGGCCGGTTTCGATGTCGATGTCGATCCCGTCGAAGTTGTACTTCTTCAGGATCGGCACGATGGTCGCGATGAATTTGTCCGCCACGGTGGCCGAATTGAGGTCGATCCCCGCGGTGGCGCCGCCGATCGACATCAGGATCGTCGCGCCCGCGTCCTTCGCGGCGCACATTTCGGCCGGGGTCGCGACCTTCACAGTCGCGTCCATCCCGTCCTCCCATTTGGCCGTTCCGTCGGACAGGATGACCGGAAAGGCGGCGTTGAGCACGTTGTATCCGTTGGCCTTGATGCGGGCGTCGGTGATCGGGATCCAGCCGAGCGGCGGGTGGACGCCGTTCGAAGCGCCGTCCCAGTTCTCCCAATAGCCTTGCAGGACCTTGCCCGCAGGCTTCGATTTGACCGCGCAGACCTCGGCGTCCACCGAGGCCTGTGCCGGGGACAGGACGACGAGCGTGGTGACGGCGAGTACCGCCGCGCCGGTGATTGCGAGCAGCCGTGAGACGCGACCGAACATACCCAGCTCCCATCTCGAAAGCGGTTTGAACGAACAGGAAGCGGCCGTTCGGCTCAACATAGGTCGCCGCGCATGAGTGGCGCTACCGACGATCGGGTGGTCTAGACCAGATATCGAAAAGTTGTCCGCGAATCCCTCTCACGCACGAAGGCCATCCCACGAGGCCGGGTGTCCTCGTGAGATGGCCTTCGCCATTCGGATGGTCAGACGGTGATGGTCCAGCTGTCGAGCGTGCCGGTGTCCTGCGCGTAGGCGTCGTAAAGCACGAGCGTCCAAGTGCCGGAAGCGGCTTCGTTGGTCACCGGCACCGAGTACGTCTTGGTGCCGAGATCGGTGCAGGGCAGGGAACCGGTGGCCTTGACCGAATACGTGCTGCCGTCAGGGGCCTTCAGGCTGATGCGAAGGTCCTCGGAGCAGGTGTGCGTCCCGGTGATCGACACCTTGACCGGTGAGGTCGCCGTACCCGTCGCGCTGGACGTGATCGGGCTGTTGACCGTCGCGTAGTCGTTCAGCGCGTAGTCGGTGCCGTTGGTGAACGTGCGCACGCTGACGTCGCCGACGGTGAGCGTGTACTGCGCCGTGCGGTCCACCGAGGTCCCGTCACCGGTCACCGTGATCGTGCTGGTGCCGTTGGGAGTGCTCGCCGACGTCGCGATGGTCAGCGTCGAGGAACCGCCCGACTGCACCGAAGCGGGGTTGAACGTCGCGGTCGCCCCGGCGGGAAGGCCGCTGGCGCTCAGCGAAACCGCTTGCGCCGCACCGGAAGTCGTCGTGGTGTTGACCGTGACGGTCGCCGACTGTCCTGCTTGGACGGTGCCGGAGGCCGGCGAAAGGCCGATCGAGAAGTCGGGGCCCGTCGACGCGCCGACGGCGAGCTTCCAGACCGCGTAGGCGATCGCGTCGCCGTTCTTCTCCAGCGGGGTGTCCGGGATGTTGGACAGCGTGTCGCAGGCGCGGTGGTAGCAGCTGTCGAACGCCCTTCCCGCGGTGCCGCCCCATTTTTGTTGCTGCGCGGCGCTCTTCGTGTATCCGGCACCGGTCGCGAGACCGCCGACCGGGATGCCCGCGCTCTTGAACGACGCGTGGTCCGAACGGCCGTCGCCCTCGGTGTCGCCCTCGGTCTGGATGCCGATCGTCCTGAAGTACTCGTCGAACACCGCCTTGACCGAAGCCACGTCGTCATAGACGAAGTAGCCCCAGTTGTCGGAGCCGATCATGTCGAAGTTCAGGTAGGTCTTGATCTTCGTGCGCTCGGTCTGCGGCAGGCTGTTGACGTAGAACTTCGAGCCGCGCAGGCCGGACTCCTCGTCGGCCCACCAGCCGAAACGGACCCGCTTGGCCATGGTGGGGTTCTCGCGGGCCAGGGTCAGCGCGACTTCGAGGATCGAAGCCGAACCCGAGCCGTTGTCGTTGATGCCGGGGCCGGCGCTGACGCTGTCGAGGTGCGCGCCGAGCATGATGACCTGATTGGCGTCACCCTGCGGCCATTCCGCGATGATGTTCTGGTTCGAACCCGCGCAGCTCGTGCAGGACTGCAAGGTGACGTTGTAACCGGCGTCGCGCAGCTTCTGCGCCACATAGGACACCGACGCCGGATAGCCCGGCCGCCCGGAGGCGCGGTTGCCGCCGTTCTGGTTGGCGATCGTCTGCAACGCGCTCAGATGCGCCTTGACGTTGGCGAGCGAGATGTCCGGTGCCGCGGCGGCCGTGACCGCCTGCGCGGGCGCCGTGACGACACCCAGTACGGCGGCCATGCCGACGACGGCCGCTCCTAATCGCTTTCCCCACTTCATGCCGGGGTGATCCTTTCTGGAGGGGTTTGCGTGAAGGACTCCTTCCCCCGGTTTGAACCAGGGGAAGGAGTCCTTCACGCGCGGGAGGAGCTAGACAGTGATCGACCAGCTGCTGAGCGTGCCGGTGTCCTGCGCGTAGGCGTCGTAGACCACGAGGGTCCAAGTGCCTGCCGCGACTTCGTTGGTCACGTTGACCGAGTAGTTCCGGGTGCCGAGATCGGTGCAGGGCAGGGAACCGGTGGCCTTGACCGAATACGTGCTGCCGTCGGGGGCCTTCAGGCTGATCCGGAGGTCCTCGGAGCAGGTGTGCGTCCCGGTGACCGTCACCTTCACCGGCGACACCGCGTTGCCGGTCGCGGTCGAGGTGATCGGGCTGTTCACCGTGGCGTAGTCGTTCAGCGCGTAGTCGGTGTCGTTGCTGTAGGTCCGCACGTCACCGCCGGTGCCGACGGTCAGCTTGTACTGCGCGGTGCGCGCGCCGCTGGTCCCGGTACCGGTCACCGTGATGGTGCTGGTGCCGTCAGGGGTGCTCGCCGACGTCGCGATGGTGAGCGTCGAGGAGGCGCCGGACTGCACCGAAGCCGGGTTGAACGTCGCGGTCGCCCCGGTGGGAAGGCCGCCGGCGCTCAGCGAAACCGACTGCGCCGCACCGTTGGTGGTGGCGGTGTTCACCGTGACCGTGGCCGACTCGCCCGGCTTGACGGAACCCGCCGCCGGGGTGACGCCGACCGAGAAGTCGTCGCCCTGCGGGGTGCACGAGGCGGGCTCACCGGTCGCCGCGGTGACGCTGATCGCGTTCCACGCCGCCTTGGTGGTGTTGAATTCGGTGCAGGAACCCGGGTACAGCGCGAGCGCCGCTTCCAGGGTGGCCTTGCGGGCCGCCTTGTGGTTCCAGCTGGAGGTCTTCTTCAGCAGGCCGTTGTAGAAGATCTTCCCGGCCTTCTGGATGCCGATCCCGGTGATCGAGGTGCTGTTGCAGGTCGGGCTGGCGGGCTTGCCCACCGGCGCGGTGCCCTCGGCGAGCAGGTAGAACCAGTGGTTCTGCGGGCCGGCGGCGGCGTGCACCTCGGTGTTCGGGATGGACGACGAGTAGCAGTCGGGGTTGCCGGAGACCCTGCTCGGCTGGTTCATGTAGCGGATCGGCCCGCGGCCGACCAGGTTCACGCCCTCGCCGACGTCGTAGTCCGGGACGTCCTTGGCGTTGTTGGCGTAGTGCTCGGTGATGGCGCCGAAGATGTCACCGGTGGACTCGTTGAGGCCGCCGTTCTCGTTGCCGCTGCCCGCGCCGCCCGGCGTGGTCTGGAAGATGGCGTGGCCGTACTCGTGCGCGACGACGTCCATCGGGGTGGCCTGGCGCTGGCTGTCCGAGGAGCGGCCGTAGGTCGTCGAGGAACCGTTCCAGAAGGCGTTGGCCTGGTTGAGGCCGACGTAGGCGGGGAAGCCGCCGCCGTTGCCGTTGATGCCGTTGCGGCCGAGCCATTCGCCCAGCATCTTCCACTCGGTCTGGACGCCGAAGAGCGCGTCGACACAGGCGGTTTCCAGGTCGGTGCCGGAGCCGTTGCCCCAGTTGTCGTCCGGTCCGCTGAAGGGCGAGCCGTTCTGGCGGGCGCAGCTGATGTTGGTGCGCTGCGGGTCGCGCATCGTGTAGGTGCCGCCGGAGTTCGTCGTGTCGATGGAGACGTTGCCGACGTAGTAGCTGTTCCCGGCGCCGAGCGTGCCGACCTCGTTCGAGGCGGCCTTCGGTGCGGCGGCCGGGAAGTTGGACATCTTGACGTCGTCACGGGTTTCGAGCACCGCGCCGGTGGCGCCGTCCACGAACACGTGCAGGTTGCTCGGGTTCGCCGCCCTGGTCCCGGCCACGACGACCTCGTAGGCGAGCTTGGGCGAGTTCCCCGCCAGCACGACGAGCTTCGGCGCGACGACACTGTCTACTTTGGACAGCTGGCCGCGGGCGACCTCGGTCGCCTTCGCCGCGGTGATCCTGGCCTTGGTGTCGACCGAGATCGCCGCCGTCTCGGCGGCGCTGGTGCCGCGGACGCGTCCGGCGCCGTCGGCGACCACCACCGCGTCCCCGCCGACCACCGGCAGGCCACGGTAGGTCCGTTCGTAGGCGGCGTAGAAGAGTCCTCCGCCACCCGGGGTCAGCCCGACGCGACGGAAGCCTTCCTGTGCCCCCTTCCGCAACTGGTCCACACCGGCCGCGGCGGCCTGGTCGGCAGCGCTCGCGGCCACGGCGTCGGGGCTCGCGGGTTGGATGGTGGCGGTGGTCGCGTTCGCCGGGGTCACCGGGAACGTCATGCTCAGGGCAAGGCCGGCGATGGCCGCCAACCCTGTTCTGAGCCCTCGCTGAACGGTCATGGGAAACCTTCCATGGGCAGGACCGCGTACCCGTCAGGCCCTTGGCGCGGCGGGGAATGGGACCGGAGCGGTACACGGCGGGGGACGGGGAGCGTGCCCATTCGGATAACTGGAGTTATCCCGATGGACACGTCCGAGTAAAGGAGGCCGGTCGCAAGGGCGTCAATGGGCCGGATGGCCTAGCGGAGCGGGTGAAGATCGACATGCAGGGAATGAAATGCCTGTGTAGTAAGAGTTTTCCCGCCATATGCGATATATGGCGACTTTCGTATGGTTTTCAGCCGGTGGGCCCGGAATCGGACATAGCGGCCGCGCGCACGCCACGCCGATAGGCCTCCGCCGCTTCTTCGATTAATCCGCGAGCGCGCAATGTGTCGCCCAAATGCAGTGAGGTGGCGACGAGCGCGCCACGCAGTTCCGACTTTTCCTGTGCGGTGGCTGCTTCTTCGAGCAACGCGGTCGCCTCCGGCAGATCGCCGCGGGCACGGGCGATGAGTCCCAGTAGCCGGAGAACCTCCGCCCTGGCTTCGATGTCGGGGGATCGATCCAGAAGCGGCCGGATTCCCTCGGCGAGTTCGGTGGCCTCGTCGAGTTCCCCTTGGCGGCGGCGGACGTCGGCGAGTTCGATGGTGGCGCCGAGTACGCCTTCCCGTGAACCGGCCTTGGCCAAGAGATCGCGTGCAAGTTGCAATTCGGCATGTGCCTCGTCGAGTTTGCCCAGCCGTCGCCACAGGAAGCCGCGTGCCCAGCGGCTCCGGGCGGCGTCACGGTCGTAGCCGAGGGAGGTGAACAGCCGCAGTGCCCGCGAAAGATCCTTTTCCGCGCGGTCGACCAGGCCGATCTCCTGCCACAGTTGCGCCGCCTGCCGGTGGTACCGCGCGGAGATGTCCTTGCGCCGGGCGGAAGCGAGCGCGCGATGCCCTTCTTCGGCGGCCCGGCGGGCGCGGCGGAGCGCGCCCATTTCGATGAGCGGGTGGATCAGTGCGGTCACCAGCGCCAGTTCGGCGTCGGGATCGACGGGTTCCTCGGCGCGGAGTGCGGCGAGCGCGGTCTCGACGAGCGCGACCGACGCGCCGAGGTCCCCCGACAGTGCGCGGCAGGCGGCGACCCGGTTGACGATCATCGCGCGCAGCCGGGGCGACGCGGTGCCGGCGAGTTCCATGGCGTGGGCGAAGCCCTTGTCCGCCAACGGAATGTCATAGCGCTGCCACTGCACTTCGCCGAGATAGAACCGCGCGTGACACTGGACGTCCGGCAGCCGGTACTCCGCCGCTAGCCGTTCCACGCGGGTGAATTCGCGTTCGGCGGCTTCGAGTCCGCCTTTCTGCAACTCGCGATACGCGGTTTCGAGCGCGTCGGTGAGTTCCTCGGCGGCGCCCGGCGGCCTGCCGAAGCGGAGTTCGTCCGCGGTGAGGCCGAGCCGTCGCGCGAGATGGGTCAGTACGTCGTCCGAAGGCAGGCGCCTGCCCGACTCGACCTTGGCGAGGAAGCCGCGGTCGTAGCGAGGTTCGGCGAGCTCACGCTGAGTAAGCCCGCGTGCCCGGCGCAACCGCCGGATCCGCGCGCCGAGTGGTTCTGCCCTGGACGGCATCGATCCACGGTAGACGATTTCCCGGCCGCGATCCGGCTGAGCTGGACGGATACCCGCCAACTGCGTCCGAAGCCGGTGAGTTCCTCCCGGCGAAACGGACATATTGACTGGTGGCATTCCGGGCGCTAGCGTCCTGCGTCATAAAAAGGAAAGTTTCTTAACTAATTCTGGAGCGGGGCGCCGATGATGGTGAGTTCCTGGTCCCGGGCGGTGGCCGCGGTTTCGGCACTGGTCCTCGGGGGTTTGACGGTTCCGGCGGTTACGGCCGCGGCGGCGGTACAAGGTGAGGTCCGGGTCGACCAGGTCGGCTACGGCATCACCGAGACCAAGCACGCCTATCTCCTGTCCAGCGCGCCGGGTTCGTTCTCGGTGATCGACGAACGCGGCCGGACCGTCCATCGTGGACGGACGGGTGCCTCGCTCGGCGCGTGGAACGCGAAGTATCCGGCGGTGTACCAGCTCGACCTGTCGAGGGTGTGGCTGCCGGGCAAGTACCGGATCGAGGTCAGCGGCGAGACCAAGGCGACCTCGCCGACGTTCCGGGTGGACACCAAGAACCGGCTCTTCACCCCGCTGGTCCGCGCCACCAACGAGTTCTTCCAGGCGCAGCGCGACGGCGACGACATCATCCCCGGCCGCCTCGACCGCAAACCCTCGCATCTGGCCGACAAGCAGGCCACGGTCTACGAATGGCCCGCGTTCGGCGGTGAATTCGGCGACGAGATCACCGAACCGCTGAAGCCGTCAGGCGGGCCGATCGACGTCGAGGGCGGCTGGGTCGACGCGGGCGACTTCGTCAAGTTCACGTCGAACACGGCGTACTCGCTGGCGGAGCTGGGTTACGTGCTCCGCGAGGGCCACGACCCGGCGCTGGCCAAGGAGGTCAAGCTCGGCCTCGACTGGCTCGACAAGATGTGGGACGAGCAGAGCAAGACGCTCTACGCCCAGGTCGGGATCGGGACGGGGAGCGACAAGTTCGGCTTCCTCGGCGACCACGACGTCTGGCGGAACCCGCACGACGACGATCCGCTCGACGTGAAACCCGGTGACCCCAAGTACTTCGTCAAGCACCGGCCGGTCTTCCCGGCGAACCCCGGCGGATCCGGGCTCAGCCCGAACCTCGCCGGCCGCGTCGCCGCCGCCTTCGCGCTCGGCGCGCAGGTCGAGGCGAAGCGGAACCCCGCGTTGGCAAGGGAATACCTCGCCGAGGCCTCGTCGGTCTTCGCGCAGGCCAAGACCGAGAACGTCGGCGAACTGGTCACCGCGTTCCCGCACGCGTACTACCCGGAGTCGTCCTGGCGGGACGACATGGAACTCGGCGCGACGCAGCTGGCCCTGGCGGCCAAGGCCCTGCGTGACCCGCGGTCGGCCGACTGGACGCGGCAGGCGGCGCACTGGGCGAAGGCCTACATCGACGTCGAAGAGAAGAGCACGCTCAACCTGTACGACACCAGCGCGCTGGCGCACGCCGAACTGGCGAAGCTCCTGCGCCACGGCGTCCCGGGTGCCGCGCTCGGTCCGAAGGAACTGATCGGCGACCTCCGCCGTCAGCTCGACGAAGGTGTCGCGAGCGCGGCTCAGAGTCCTTTCCGGACCGCCGTCTCGGTGAAGGAATTCGACGCGGCCAGCAAGAGCTTCGGGTTCGCCGCGACGGAGCGGCTGTACGCGGACCTGACCGGTGACCGCCGGTACGCGGCGTTCGGTTCGCAGCAGCGGAACTTCACCCTCGGCGCGAACGCCTGGGGTATCTCGCTGGTCGTCGGCGTCGGCACCACGTACCCGCGGTGCCCGCACCACCAGGCGGCGAACCTCGCCGGCGAGGAGAAACTGCTCTACGGCGCCGTCGTGAACGGCCCCAACGGAGCGGAGAACTTCGAGCACATGGAGCTCCCGCCCGGTTCGAAGGACTGCCGGAAGCCCTTCGACGCCTTCGACACCCCCGAGGCCCGCTACGCCGATGACCTCGCGTCGTGGCCGAGCAACGAGCCCGCCATCGACTTCACCTCGACGGCCATGCTCGCGTTCGCGCTGACCGGACGTTCCTGAGGCGTGATCGCGGGGCCCGCTTTCCGGCGGGCCCCGCGTTCGCGTAGCCGACAACTCCTGTTCGCGGCGATGCCGCCGCTCCGGACGGTGACGACGTCGTAGGCTTGGCGGGGTGAGTGAGACAAGCGAGTTCCCCGACGGCCAGTACCCGGAACGTCCGATCGAGCGCCACAAGGGCCCGGTCGTGCTGCGGCGGGATCGCCGTGACCAGGGCAGCACCACCGACCAGCGCCTGCTGGACTCACGGGGGCCGAGCGACTGGGTGCACACCGACCCGTGGCGTGTGCTGCGGATCCAGGCGGAGTTCGTCGAAGGCTTCGGCGCGCTGGCCGAGGTGCCGCGCGCGGTGACGGTGTTCGGTTCGGCGCGGACGAAGCGGGACCACCCGGAGTACGAACTCGGCCGCAAGATCGGCGGCGCGCTCGCGAACGCGGGCTTCGCGGTGATGACCGGCGGCGGCCCCGGCGCGATGGAAGCGGTGAACCGCGGCGCCAACGAGGCGGGCGGCTTCTCCGTCGGCCTCGGCATCGAGCTGCCGTTCGAGCAGGGCCTGAACCCGTGGGTCGACCTCGGCGTCAACTTCCGGTACTTCTTCGCCCGCAAGACCATGTTCATCAAGTACTCGCAGGCGTTCATCTGCCTGCCCGGCGGCTTCGGCACCCTCGACGAGCTGTTCGAGGCGCTCACCCTGGTGCAGACGAAGAAGGTCACGAAGTTCCCGGTCGTGCTGTTCGGCAGCGACTACTGGGGCGGCCTGTACGACTGGATCGCCAGGACGCTGCTCGCCGAGGGCAAAATCGGCGAGAAGGACCTCGACCTGCTGCACGTCACCGACGACATCGACGACGCCGTGCGCGTCGTCCAGGAGTCGTACCAGGCATGGGAGGACACCCACTGATGGCGGCGCCGCGCCGGGTCTGCGTCTTCTGCGGCTCTTCGATGGGCTTCGACCCGCGCTATGCCGACGAGGCGCGTGCGCTGGGCACGTTGCTCGCGTCGCGGGGGATCGGGCTGGTGTATGGCGGCGCTTCGGTCGGGACCATGGGCGTCGTCGCGGACGCGGCACTGGCCGCGGGCGGCGAGGTGATCGGCGTGATCCCGGAGGCACTGGGCAGCGTCGAAATCGCGCACGCCGGCCTGACCGAACTGCACGTCGTCGCCGACATGCACCAGCGGAAGGCGAAAATGGCCGCGCTGTCCGACGGCTTCCTCGCGCTGCCCGGCGGGGCCGGGACGCTGGAGGAACTGTTCGAGGTGTGGACGTGGGCACAACTCGGACTGCATGAGAAGCCGATCGGGCTGGTCGACGTCGGCGGGTACTACGCGCCGCTGCTGAAGTTCGCCGACCACATGGTGTCGGAGGGCTTCCTGTCGGCGGGGTACCGGGACATGCTCTCGATCGACTCGGACGCTTCGGTGCTTCTGGACGCTTTCGCGGACTACGTGCCTCCGCCGCGGCCTAAGTGGGCTAAGTAGGTCTTAGGCCGTGAGTGGCTCCTGCTGGAGCTGCTTCGGTACATGAAGGACCCCTTCATTGCGCCTAGCGCCGTGAAGGGGTCCTTCATGTACTTGGGCTGGCGCGAATGGCGCCTTCACACGCGCTACTTGTGACTTGTGGGACCGCTGGTGCCTGTGGGGTTTGTGAGGTGACCGGCCAAGTCCGTGAAGGGCCCCTTGAGGGACCCAGAGTCCGTGAAGGCCTCCTTCACTACCTTGAGGGTAGGGAAGGAGGCCCTCACGGCACTCCACCCAGCTGGCCGCGCCCGAAATGCGCCAAAAGTCCCTGGAGTCACAGTCGCGCGTGCAATGAAAGACTCCTTCATCGCAAAATTTGCGATGAAGGAGCCTTTCATTGCAGCGGCGAGGCAGGGAGCGCGAGCAGCGGGGGAGCAAGGGACCTTTGCTATCGCCCCACCCCGCCGAACCGTCAGGCGGCGCTCTGATCAGGCCGTTTGTGGTACGAGTCGACGTACTCCTGCCCCGAAAGCTCCAGAATCGAGTACATGATCTCGTCGGTCACCGAGCGCCGGATCGCCGGCGACGAGTCCTGCCCCTCGTATCGCGAGAAGTCCAGGGGCGTGCCGTAGGTGACGGTGATCTTCGCCCGGCGCGGGATCCGCTTCCCGGCGGGTTGCAGGTCTTCGGTGCCGGAAAGGGCGACGGGCACGACCTTCGCGCCGGTCGCCAGCGCCAGTGCGGCGACACCGGTGTGGCCGCGGTGCAGCCGTCCGTCCAGGGAGCGGGTGCCCTCGGGGTAGATCGCGAACGCGCCGCCCGCGTCGAGCACCTTCCGCGCCGCTTCGAGCGCGGCGAGGCCGGCCTGCGCGTTGCCGCGTTCGACCGGGACGTAGCCGAGACCGCCCAGGAAACCGGCCATCAGTTTGCCCCTGAGCCCGCGGCCGGTGAAGTACTCCGCCTTGCCGAGGAACTTGACCTGCCGCATCGCCGTGAAAGTGATCACGCCGGTGTCCAGGGCCGCCCGGTGGTTGGGCGCCAGCAGCACCGGCCCGGTGGCGGGAATGTTCTCCACGCCGCGGATCTCGGGGCGGTACAGCGCCCTGACCAGCGGGCCCAGCACGAATCGGACGAGTAGCGGTAGCAAGGTTCCTCCATCGACAGGGTGTCGGACTCCAGCATGGCACGATCACTACTCATGAGTTGGTTCGAGCGGCGCACCTGGCAGAACCCCGATTGGACGCTCGACGACATCGTCGCTGCGAAGGGTGACCGGACGGTTTCGGTCGTGCTACCGGCGCTCGACGAAGAGGACACCGTCGCCGAGGTCGTCGGCACGGTCCGGCCCTTGCTGGGCACTGTCGTCGACGAGCTCGTGGTGATGGATTCCGGGTCCACCGACGCCACCGCCGAGCTCGCCGAGCGTGCCGGCGCGCGGGTGGTGCACCGTGAGGACGTGCTCCCCGAGCTGCCGCCGGTGCCGGGCAAGGGCGAGGTGCTGTGGCGGTCGCTGGCCGCGACGACCGGTGACGTCGTCGTGTTCCTCGACTCCGACCTCGTCGACCCGGATCCGGCGTTCGTGCCGACCCTGCTCGGGCCCTTGCTCTGCGAGGACGGCGTCCACCTGGTCAAGGGGTTCTACCGGCGGCCGCTGCGGCTGGAGAGCAGCGGCGGCGGCCGGGTCACCGAGCTGCTGGCGCGACCGGTCCTTTCGGCGCTGCGCCCGTCGCTCTCGGGACTCATCCAGCCCTTGGGTGGCGAGTACGCCGCGACGCGGGAGTTCCTCGAGTCGGTGCCCTTCGCGGCCGGGTACGGCGTCGAGATCGGGCTCATCCTCGACGCCGAAGCGCGCTACGGCCTTGAAGGGCTCGCGCAGGTCAACCTCGGCGTACGCAAGCATCGCAACCGTTCGCTGCTTCAGCTGGGTGTGATGGCGCGCCAGATCCTCGGGACGGCGCTCGCGCGCTGCGGCATCAAGTCCGACGACCCGGCCCAGCTCACCCAGTTCGCGCAACTAGGTGACGAATGGCTGCCGGAGGTGGCCGAGGTGTCGGTGAGTGACCGGCCGCCGATGCGGGACGTGCGCGGTCTAACCGAGTCGTAGGACTTCGTCGAACCCGGCCACCTGCGACTCACGATGCGTCACCAGGACCACGGTGCCGCGTGCGGCCGCGAGCACGTCCGCCAGGACGGCGTCGCCGTGCTCCGGGTCCAGCCCCTCGACAGGCTCGTCCAGCACGAGCACCGGCGGCGCGGCCAGCACTGCCCGCGCGAGCACGAGCCGCTGGCGCTGCCCACCTGACAGCGCGTCGCCGTCTGAGCCGGCTTCGCGGTCCAGCGGCAGATCGAAACCGGCCGTCGCGCACGCCGAGAGCAGCTCCGAGTCGGTAGCGCCGGGCTTCGCGAGCAGCAGGTTTTCCCGGACGGTCGTGTGGAAGACGTGCGCTTCCGCGAGCGCGCCGGAGACCACCGTGGGCAGCAGTGCGGGGTCGTATTCGTCGAGCGCCCGTCCGTTCAAAACGGCACGTCCGGACGTCGGCGCCACGGAACCCAGCAGCACGTTCAGCAACGTCGTCTTCCCGGCCCCGCTCGGCCCGACGATGGCGACGCGCTTGCCCGGCGGCAGATCGAGGTCGACGCCGTCCAGCGCCGGGGCCCTGCCTTCGAACCGGACGCCGACCCCTTCGAGCCGCAGATGTCCCGGTTCGGGCACCGCGCTCCCGCGTGCGGGCGGCGGTTCGGTCAGCAGTGCGCGCACTCGCTCAGCCGACGCGCGGACCTCGACCCAGCGCTGGGCGGCCGCGGTCAGCGGGAGGACCAGCTCGAACACGGCCAGCGCGCCCAAAGCCAAGGCCGCCGTCTGCGGCGGTGAGACCCCTGAGGTCAGGGCGATTGCGACGCAGGTGAGCAGCTGGACGAGGATCCCGGCCGCCGTCAGCAGGCTCGTGCGGTTGGCCGTCGCGTGGTCCCGCCCCGCCAGCGCGTCGACAGCAGCGTGTGCGGAGTCCACAGTGGACTCGTGCACGCCGTAGGCGATCAGCTCACGTCGCCCGGTGATCAACTCCACCGATCGTTCGGCGAGGTCGGCGCGCGCCGGGGCGCTCTTCTCCGCGGCCGCGCGGGTGATCCGGACGCACAGCCACGGCAACCCGATCCCCGCCACGGCGAGCCCGAGCGCCAGGACGAGCCCGGCCGCCGGGCTGACGAGCAGCGCGACCGCGGTCGACACCGAGCCCACGAACGCGGCGACCCCGGCGGGAAGCAGGCACCGCAGGATCGCGTCTTGCACGGCGTCCACATCGGATACTAACCGCGTGACGAGATCACCACCGGAATGCCGGGAGACCCGGTGCGGCAGCAACGACGTGTACACGCGGGTCCGCAGGGCGCCGAGATAACGCAGGACGACCTCGTGCCCGGCCAGCCGTTCCGCGTACCGCAATCCGCCGCGCAGCAACGCCAGCGTCCGGACGGCGACGATCGCCACCGTGAGCGACGCCAGCGGCGGCTGTTCGGCCGCCTTCAGCAGCAGCCACGCGGCGGTCGCCATCAACGCCAGCCCGGCCAGTTCCGCCCCGGCCCCGATCGACCCGGCACGGACCAGTCGCACGACGTCCTTTGTGGACACACCCCAGACGTTCACACCAGTTCCCGTTCTCTTACGGCGCCATCGCGGACTTCGAGGACGCGGGTGGCCAGCGCGGCCATCGCGGGCCGGTGGGCCACGAGTACCGCGGTCCGGCCGGTGAGCAGTTCGCGGGTCGCGCCGAGCACGGCCGCCTCGGTTTCCGTGTCGAGCCTGGCGGTCGGTTCGTCGAGCAGCGCGAGCCCCGCCTCCGTGCGGGCCAGCGCCCTGGCGAGGCCGAGCCGTTGCCGTTGCCCGGCCGAAAGCGGCGCGCCGAGCTCGCCGATCCGGGTCCGATAGCCGTCGGGCAGGCCGCGTACGACCTCGTCGAAAGCCGCCGCGCGAGCCGCCGCCTGGACGTCCGGCACCTGGCCCATGGCGATGTTCTCCTCGACGGTCCCGGTGAACAACGTCGGCCGCTGCGGCACCCACGCCGTCCCGGCCCGCCATCGCGCCGGATCCAGTTCGCGCAGGTCGACGCCGTCGACGAGGACCCTGCCGGAAGTGGGCGTGACGAAACCCAGCAAAACCGCCAGCAGCGTGCTCTTCCCGGAACCACTGGGACCGACGAGCGCGACGTGCTCACCCGGCTCGATCGTCATGTCCACTTCGGACAGCACGGTCTCGTCGCCGTACGCGACGCTCACCTTGTCCAGCACGATCCGCGGCGCACCGCGGCCTGCCACCCGCGAACCACCGACGACGTCCTCCGTGGGGACGGCCAGCGCTTCCCGCAGCGTGGCGAGCCCTTCCGCGCTGGCGTGGAACTTCGCCCCGGCCGCCCGCAGCGGCAGGTACGCCTCCGGGGCGAGCAGCAGCACCAGCACCGCGGTGTGCACGACCATGCCGCCTTCCAGCAGCCGGAAGCCGATCGGCACCGCGACCAGCGCCACCGAAAGCGTCGCCACCAGTTCCAGCACCAGCGCGGACAGGAAGGCGACGCGCAGCGTGCGCATCGTCGCGTCGGTGTGCGCGTCCGCCATCGCCCGCACCGTCTTCGCCTGCGCCTCGGCGCGGCCGAACACCTTGAGCGTGCCGAGCCCGCGCACGACGTCGAGGAAATGCCCGCCCAGCTGGGAAAGCAGCGACCACTGCTTGGCGGTCTTCGCCTTCGTGTGCTGTCCGACCAGGATCGCGAACACCGGGATCAGCGGCAGCGTCGCGAGGATGATCAGCGCCGACGAAAGGTCCGCGGCGAACAGCCGGACGAGCACCGCGACCGGCACGATCGCCGACAGCACCACCGTCGGCAGATAGCCGGTCAGGTAGGCGTCGCCCGCGTCGATTCCCTTGGTCACCAGTGTCGCGACCTCGCCGGGGGTCTCCGCCTCCGCGCCGAGAAGCCGTTTGCGCAGCCCGGCCTTGACCGTCGCCGCGAACCGGCCGCCGAAGGAGCCCTGTACGCCCGCGAGCAGCGCCCGTACCGCGATGGCGGCCACGAGCGTCCAGGTCACACCGCCGCCGGTGAGCAGCGTCGCGAGGCCGTCCGCCTGGACGAGGATCGCCGCGGCGGTCAGCGTGCCGAGGACGGCCAGTACGCCGAAATGGCGTCGCAATCCGGGAAGGGGAGGCATCTGGGGCTCCTAGAAGTGCAGCAGCGAACGCTGGTCGACGCGGTCGTCGTTCCGGCGCCAGGTCACCCACTGCACGGCGGCGATCGCCAGCAGTGCGGGCGGCAGGACGACGGTGAGCAGGCCGAGCATCTCGGTGCTGCTGGCCGCTTCCGTCAGGCTCAGCGAGAATCCGACGTCCACAGAGGACACCAGGACGTCCGGCAGGCGCAGGGTTCCGACGGCCAGCACCGGCGACGCGGACAGGGTCATCGTGGCGACGAGCGCCGTCTTGTGCCGCCCCGCGCGCAAAGCCGCGTACGCGACGCTTAAGGCACCGAAGGCCAGCACGATCGCGGGCAGCACGGTCCACGACGCGGTGGTCTCGAAGGCGCCCCAGCCGACCGCCACGACCAGGAACGCGAGCGATGGCGCGAGCAGCGCCTTGGCGATCCGGTTCGCGCGGGCGGTGAACTCCGCGGGTGCCCGCACGGCGAGGAAAGCCGCCCCCTGCAAGGCGAACAGCGCGACGAATCCGGCACCCCACAGCAACGCGTACGGATCGAACGAGGCGAGGACACCGCCGGTCGGTTTCCCCGCCGCGTCGAGCGGGAGCCCGAGGACGAGGTTGCCGAGGAACACCCCCCACGACACCGCCGTCACCCACGCGCCGACGGTGATCGCCAGCGTCCAGGCACCGCGGCCGGCGTCCGGCCGCCTGCTGCGCAACTGCACCGCCGCGGTGAACGTGACCAGGCCGAGCAGCAGGGTGACGACCGGGAGATACGCCCCGGAGAACACTTTTCCTTCCAGATGCGGGAAAGCGCCGAACAGGACGCCGACCGCGGCCACCAGCCAGACCTCGTTGGCCAGGAAGAACGGGCCGAACGCGCCGAGTACGCGCCGTCGCCCGGCCTCGTCACGGCCGATCCTGCCGAGCAGCATCCCGACGCCGTAGTCGTAGCCTGCCAGGGCGAAATAACCCGCGGTCAGGAAACCGAGCACACACCACCAGAGGATCACCATCGGTCAGACTCCGCTCAGGACGGGAAGTTCGGCGCGTGGCGCGGCCGCTTCTTCGACGGGTTCCGGGCCGCGTTTCGCGACCCGCGACATCAGCACCCAGTCGGCGATCGCCAGCACCAGGAACAACAACGTGAAGGCGATGAAGGAGAACAAGATCTGGCCCGCCGGGATCGACGCGACGGCGTCGGCGGTGGTCAGCTGCCCGCGGATCAGCCACGGCTGACGGCCGATCTCCCGCACCAGCCACCCGAGGATCGCCGCGACGAACGGCAGCGGGATGGCCAGCACCATCACGTACAGCAGCGGCCGCACCTTGGTGATCCAGTTCCGGAACAGCAGCAGCGTGCCGAGGATCGAGGCGAGGAAGGCGATGAACCCGATCTGGATCATGAAGCCCAGCGAGACACCGACGAGGGGATCCGCTCCTGCCAGCTTGTCGGGGTGGTACTCCCCGAGCGGGCCGAACTGGGCGAAACCGAAGCCGATCACCAGCGTGCTGCCGATGAGCGAGGTGAGTACGCCGATCCGCATCGAGCGCCGGAAGAACTCGATCTCCGTGGTGCGCTTGATGAAGTGGTACGCGCTGACGCCGACCACGAAGAAGCCGCCGGTCATCAGCGCCGCGCTCAGCACGTGCGGCAGCGAGGACACGAGTGCGGGGTTCGTGAACAGCGCGCCGAAGTCGTCGAGTTTCAGCACACCGTTCTCGGCGTGCGTGCCGACCGGGTTCTGCAGGAACGAGTTGGCCACCATGATGAACAGCGCCGAGGCGTACGCGGTCAGCGTGACCAGCCAGATCAGCGTCAGGTGAACCCATTTGTTCAGCCGCCCCCAGCCGAAGATCCACAGCCCGAGGAAGGTCGATTCGGCGAAGAACGCCACCAGCGTCTCGATGGCCAGCGGTGCGCCGAAGACGTCGCCCGCGACCGCGGACAGGCCGGTCCAGGTGAGCCCGAACTGGAATTCCATCACGATTCCGGTGACGATTCCCAGCGCGTAATTGATCACGTAAAGCTTGCCCCAGAAGCGAGTCATCCGCGTGAGTTCCGGCTTGCCGCCGAACGCGGAACGTGTCTGCATCACCGCGACGAGTGTCACGAGCCCCAGTGTGAGCAGCACGAACAGGAAGTGGAACGAGGTCGTCGTCGCGAACTGGAGTCTCGCGATCGGGAGTGCGTCCATGTCGAGGCACTGTATACGTAGGCTGCCTACATGTAGCCACTAAATCTATGAAATCGGGGTGATCTCGGGGACATTCCCTGAGGCCGGTCCGGGAAAGTCCCGGCTACCCTGGTATGCGGCGATGTGTAGACTGTCTATCTATGAAGGCCGACAGCCTGCGCGGGCACCTCGACGCGTTGCTCCTCGCCGTCCTCGACGGCCGGAAGCTCCACGGGTACGCCATCATCGAGGCGCTCCAGCTCCGCAGTGACGGTGCGCTCGACCTGCCGACGGGCACCGTCTACCCGGCGCTTCGCCGGTTGGAGCGCGCCGGATACCTCGCCAGCGAATGGGACGTCGTATCCGGCCGCAAACGTCGTACGTACAAGCTCACCCGCTCCGGGCAGAAGGCCCTGGCCGCGGAACGGGCGGAGTGGCAGGAGTTCACCACCGTGATCGGTGGTGTCCTCGGGGGGAGCACGGCATGAGCGCGATCGAGGCGTACATCGGCGACCTGGACAGGCGGTTGCATGGGTCGGCGAAGGCGAAGACCGATCTGCTCACCGAGGCGAGGGACGGCCTGGTCGACGCGGCCGAGGCGTACCGCGAGGGCGGCGTAGGCGAGGCGGAAGCCGAACGCCGTGCCGTCGCCGACTTCGGTCCGGTCGCCGTGATCGCGCGCGACTATCAGGCCGAATTGGCGTTGCGCGGCGACATCGGCACCCTGTGGAAGGTCATCGTCGGGATCCCGCTGATCCATGTGAGCTGGGAGCTGGCGCGGATCTGGACCTACGGCGACTGGAGCCGGAGCGGGAAGTCGAACCCGGAGTGGTACATGTCCGTCATCGAACTCTTCGGCGTCCTGGTCATCGTTCCGCCGCTGATCGGCGTGGTCGCGCTGTTCGGCGCCCGGCGGCTGGGCCGCAGGCTCGACAGCGTCAGGCTGGGGCAGGTGACGAGATGGACGGTGGGCGCCGCGGCGGGTACGAATCTGCTGGCGCTGCTGTTGCTCACCGTGGGCACCGCGGCCCTTGATCCGGCCAGGATGAACGTGAGCCTGGCGTGCAACGTGCTGGCGGCAGGCTGGGCGGCGTTCAGTCTCTGGTTGCTTTCGCCCGCCTTCCGGTCCCGGCACGCGCTCGCCGCATGAACGCGATCGAGACTTACCTCGGCGATCTCGACGCCCGCCTGCGCGGGCCGTCGGCGGCGAAAGCCGACCTGCTCGCCGAGGCGAGGGACGGTCTGGTCGACGCGGCCGAGGCCTACCTCGCGGGCGGTGTCGGCGAGGCGGAAGCCGAACGCCGTGCCGTCGCCGATTTCGGCCCGGCCGAGCTGATCGCGCGTGACTATCAAACGGAACTGGGGCTGCGGCGCGACATCCGCGTGCTGTGGGAGCTGATCGCCGGTGTCCCGCTCCTGATCCTCGCCTGGGATCTGGCGCGGGCCTTCGCCGACTGGTCGCGGCTCGGTACCACGCCGTCCTGGTACCACCGCGCGATCGGCGCGGCCGACACGCTGGCGGCGCTGTCCCCGGCCGTCGCGGTCGCCGGGCTGCTCGCCGCACGGCTGCTCTCGCGGCGGACGGCCGGTCCGCCGGTCGCGCGCGCGGTCTCGTGGACGCTGGCCGCGGCCGTGGGACTGAACCTCGTCGCGGTCGCGACGTACGGCGGCGCGACCGGACTGATGGAGCCCGCCCGCATGCTCGTCAGCGTGCCGTGCGCGGTCCTGTCCGGCATCTGGATCCTGTTCAGCATGCGGCTGACGGTCGCCGCGCGGAGTTGGAGAACCACGGCATGACGGTGATCGAGTCCTATCTCGGGGAACTGCGCTCACGGCTGGACGGCCCGGCGTCGGCGAAACGGGACCTTCTGCGCGAGGCGCGCGACGGGCTCAACGACGCCGCGGACGCGTACCGCGACGGCGGCTGGAGCGAGCACGACGCGCAGCGGCGCGCCGTCGCCGACTTCGGCCCGGTGCACCTGATCGCCCGGGACTACCAGGCCGAACTCGGCATGCACAGCGGCACCCGCACCCTCTGGAAACTGATCCTCGGCGTGCCGCTGATGCAGCTCGCCTGGGAGCTCGCCCGGAAATGGACCTTCGGCGAATGGTCGCAGCTCGCGCCGGCGCCGGGTTGGTACAAGTACATCGCCCAGTTCACCCACGGTTCGGTCTTCATCGTGCCGGTGCTGGGGGTGATCGCCCTCGTCTCCATGCGCTGGCTGTCCCGGCGGATGGACGGCACCCGGCTGGTCAAGACCGCCGGCGTGCTGATCGGCGAGGCCGTCGGGCTGAACCTGCTTTCGGTGGGGCTGCTGGTGATCGCGACCGGCGTCATCGACGCGTCGAGGCTGTTCCTGTCCGTGCCGTGCGGGCTGCTGATGATCCTCTGGGTGGTGGTCAGCGTGCGACTCGCGTTGCTGGCGCGACGATCGTGGCGTTCGTGTGCCACGATCGTGGCGTGACGACCGCCCTGATCTATCTCGTAGTCATGCTGCTGGTGGCCGCCGTGGTGTTTCTGCTGGCCGCCGTGGTGTTCGGCCGGGGTGAGGAGCTGGCCCCGCTGCCGCCCGGCAGCTCGCCGACCAGGCTGCCCGCCGAGGACATCACCGCCGAGGACGTCCACGCCGTCCGCTACCAGATGGTGCTGCGCGGCTACAAGATGTCCGAAGTGGACTGGGTGATGCGGCGGCTCGGCGTCGAGATCGAGGACCTGCGGGCCAAAGTGGCCGAACTGCAGGCCGAGCGCGAGGGTGCCAGGTGACGGACGTCGTCGTCTCCGTCGACGTCGCGGTACCGGCCGGGACGGCTTGGCTCGCGCTGACCGACTGGGAACGCCAGGGCGAATGGATGCTCGGCACCGAGGTCAAGGTCGTCGAGGGCAACGGGCGCAGTGTGGGTTCGAAGCTGTCGGCCTTCACCGGCGTCGCCGGCATCGGGTTCACCGACACCATGGAGATCACCAGCTGGGAGCCGCCGCTGCGGTGCGTCGTGCGGCACCTCGGCAAGATCGTGCAGGGCACCGGGGTCTTCCAGGTGATCGAGAAGGGGCCGCATTCGTCGACGTTCGTCTGGGCGGAGCATCTGCGGCCGCCGTTCGGCGTCGTCGGACGGCTCGGCTGGCCGGTCGCGAAACCGGGTTTCGAACTGGGACTGCGGCTGTGCCTGCAGAAATTCGTGAAATACGCGGAGGGGTACCGGGTTGGCTGAGGCGGGTCTGCTGGGCGCGGACGGGATCAAGCGGTGCTCGTGGGGCAATTCGGCCCCGGATTACGTGATCTACCACGACACCGAATGGGGTGTCCCGCTCCACGGCGACGAGGAGCTCTACGAGCGACTGTGCCTGGAGTCGTTCCAGTCCGGGCTTTCCTGGATCACGATCCTGCGGAAGCGGGAGTCGTTCCGGAAGGCGTTCGTCGGATTCGTGCCGGAGAAGGTCGCCGTCTTCACCGACGACGACGTCGAACGGCTGATGCAGGACGCGTCGATCGTGCGGAACCGGGCGAAGATCCTGGCGGCGATCAACAACGCCAGGGCGATCGAGGAACTCGACGGTTCGCTGGACGACCTCCTGTGGTCGTTCGCGCCCTCGCGGCATAAGCGGCCGCGCACGATGGGCGACGTCCCGGCGATCACCGACGAGTCGAAGGCGATGGCGAAGGAACTCAAGAAGCGCGGCTTCGTGTTCCTGGGGCCGACGACCTGTTACGCGCTGATGCAGGCGACCGGGATGGTCGACGACCACGTGAAGGACTGCTTCCGGGCCGCTTAGCTCGCGCGGGCGTGCAGGTCCTCGGCCAGCCGTTGGAGCGTTCGGTAGGTGCCGTCGAACTCGATCACGCCACCGTCACGCAGTTCGATGGTGCATCTCGCGACGTACGCGAAGGGGACGATGTAGCTGAACCGAAACTCGGTGCCCTGGTAACGCACTGAGCGGACTTCGGCCCACGCGATCGCCTGCCGGACCTTGCGTCCGTAGACCTCCGCGAAACCGCCGTCGAAGACGTAGAGACCTCCGTCGAGACGTTTCCGCGTCAAGGCACACCACCAGAGGAAGAGCGGCGTCCACACGAACAGCACTATGGCCAGCGCTCCGGTCTGATCGCCTTCGCGAATCCCGATCGCGAGAGCGCCCGCTAGTGGCGCGAAGGCGAAGAAGGTCCCGATGGCGCCCGGCCTGCGGCGGTAGCGGCGGACGCAGTCGCCGAGGTCGCGCTTGGCGGCTATCGCCTTGAGGTGCGGCGGGGTCGGGATCACTCCCGGACGCTAGTCGCGGCGGTCCGGTACCGGTCCCGAGCGCGCTATGAAGGACGCTTTCATTGCGAAATTTGCTATGAAAGCGTCCTTCATTGCACGTCGCGAGGGGTTACTTGCCCTGGAAGTCCGGCTTGCGCTTGCCCACGAACGCCTCCACCGCTTCGGTGTGGTCGGCCGTCGCGCCGAGCGCGGTCTGGGCCTCGTCCTCGGCCGCCAGCGCGGTGTCGAGGGACGACTCCGCGGCGACGGACAGCACGTTCTTGATCTTCGCGTACGCGACCGTCGGGCCGGCCGCGAGCTTCGCGGCGACCTTCTGCGCACGGGCGGCCAGTTCCTCGTCCGGGACGACTTCGCCGACCAGGCCCAGCGTCAGCGCCTCGGCGGAGTCGACGGTGCGCGCCAGCAGCATCAGTTCGGCCGCGCGGCCGAGACCGATCAGCCGCTGCAGCGTCCACGACGCGCCCGAGTCCGGGCCGAGGCCGACGTTCGCGAACGCCATCAGGAAGTTCGCCGACGTCGCGGCGATCCGGAGGTCGCTCGCGTAGGCGAAGGCCGCGCCCGCGCCGGCCGCGGGGCCGTTCACCGCGGCGATGACCGGCTTCGGCATCCCGACGATGGTCTTGACGATCGGGTTGTAGTGCTCCTTGACCGTGTGTAGCGGAGCGGGGTCACCCGCCTGCAGCAGCCCGACGTGCTCCTTCAGGTCCTGCCCGGCGCAGAACGCCTTGCCGGAACCGGTCAGCACGACCGCGCGGACACTGTCGTCGGCCGCGGCCTCGGTCAGGCCCGCCAGCAGCAGTTCCTTGAGTTCGACGGTCAGCGAGTTGTACGCCTGCGGCCGGTTCAGCGTGAAGGTGCGCACGCCTTCGGCGTCGGCGGTCAGCAGAACGTCGGATGTGGTCACGGGATCTCCTAGTCGGCGAAACTGCGGTCTGAGACGAAGTCTTTCAGCCTCGCGAGCCGCATACCAGCACCGATACGGCGGCAAAAGATCGGTCCGCGTTCGCGCTCGGCCGCTGATGAGGGACAATGGACAGTAGACCCGGCTGGCTTTGACGAGCGCGACCCGGGCGCGCCGGTTGAGACGGAGGGAGCACGCTATGGCGGCCATGAAGCCCCGGACCGGAGATGGTCCCCTCGAAGTGACTAAGGAGGGGCGGGGCCTCGTGATGCGCGTACCACTCGAAGGTGGTGGGCGCCTCGTCGTCGAACTCTCCGCGGAAGAAGCGAAGGATCTCGGCGCGGCCTTGCAGGAGGTCACCGGCTGAGCCGGACCGCACCAACGTTCAACCACCCGCACCCCGGTCTCCCTTCGGAGGCCGGGGTCGCGGTTCATCTGCGCCCGGAGGTCGCTCACTGTGCGTAACCCGCTACCCCCCGTTCCGGGGAAGCTGCTCGAACTCGAGGTCTCGGACGACCTACGGCGCGGTACGCCGCTGGCCACGTTGATCGCCGCGCCGTCCGAAGAGGACGGTGACGCCGGACTCGCGGAGATCGGCGGCGTGCGGCCCACCGGCAAGGCCGGTGACGTGCAGACCGTTCCGACCGGCGGCGTCCGCTGGCTGGCGGGTGTCGGCGACGGTGAGCCGAAGCAGTACCGCAAGGCCGGTGCCGCGCTGGTCCGCGCCGTCTCGTCGGCGCTGGAGGAAGACGTCAAGGCGGGTCAGAAGGCGTTCCGCGCCTTCGCCGTCGAACTGCCCGAGGACGCGGGCGCCGAGCACGTCGAGGAGCTCGCGTTCGGGCTGCTGCTCGGCGGCTACCGGTTCACCGTGACGGCCGACGAGCCGAAGCCGAGTCCGCGGACCGTGCGCTTGATCACACGTCACAAGGACGCCACCGACGCCTTGGAGCGGGTCCGTGAACTCGCGGCGGCCGCCGCGTTCGCGCGCGACCTGGCGAACACGCCGTCGAACGTCAAGACCCCCGCCTGGCTCGCCGACACGGCCGTCCGGGTCGCCGGCGACATCCCGAACCTGACCGTGACGGCCAGGGACGAGAAGTGGCTGGTGGAGCAGGGCTTCGGCGGCGTCCTCGCCGTCGGCGGCGGCTCGGCCGCGCCGCCGCGGCTGATCGAGCTGGAGTACCGGCCGCGCGGGGCGACGACGCATCTGCTGCTGGTCGGCAAGGGCATCACCTTCGACACCGGCGGCCTTTCGATCAAACCGGCCGACGGCATGCACCTCATGCGCACCGACATGGCGGGCGGCGCGGCGATCATCGCCGCGGTCCGCGCGATCGCCGCGCTGCGCCTGCCGGTCAAGGTGACCGGGCTGGTCCCGGCCGCCGAAAACCACGTTTCCGGTTCGTCGTACCGCCCCGGCGACATCGTCCGGCACTACGGCGGCAAGACGACCGAGGTGGGCAACACCGACGCCGAGGGCCGCATGGTCCTGGCCGACGCGCTCGTCTACGGCATCAAGAAGCACAAGCCGGACGCGGTGATCGACGCGGCGACGCTGACCGGCGCCATGAAGGTTTCGCTCGGCGTCCGCACCGGCGGCGTCTTCGCCACCGACGACGCGCTCGCGGAGCGGGTCACGAAGGCGGGCGAGCGGGTCGGCGAGGCGTGGTGGCGGATGCCGCTGCTGGAGGACCTCGCCGAGTCCGTGCAGGGTTCGCTCGGTGACGTCCAGCAGGCGCCCGGCGGTCCCGGCGGAATCGTCGCGGCGCTGTTCCTGCGGGAGTTCGTCGGCGACGTGCCGTGGGCGCATCTCGACATCGCCGGACCCGCGCGGGCCGACAAGACCTACGCCGACGTCGTCCCGGGAGCCACCGGGTTCGCGGCGCGGACGCTGGTCGAACTGGTCGCCTCCTACGCCTGACCTGCGGTTACCTGCGGGGCGGTAGCAAGGGACCTTTGCTATCGCCCCGCGGGCGCACCCTGGGCATGGGCTGGGTCGGCGCGTCTCCGGCATGGGCGGTGAGACGGCGCGCGATCCTGGTCGCCGGGCCCTTCAGGTACCGGTACGCGAGCCACGCCGTGACGGAGCCGAGGACGAATCCGGCGAGCACGTCGTGCGGGTAATGCGCGCCGACGAAAACCCGCGAGAAGCCCATCAGCAGGGCGCCCGGGAGCACCCACGGCGCGAGCTGTCGCCAGGCCAGTGCCAGTCCGACGGCGGCCGCCGCGGCGATCGTGGAGTGGTTGCTCGGCAAGGACCAGTCGCCGGCCGGCGGGCATTCGACGAGTGTGACGAGGCCTCGGCAGGGCCGGTCTTCGCGGATCACGCTCTTCGTCGCTTCGCTGATCAGGTACGCGATCGCGGTCGCCGCGGGCGGCAGCAGCGCCACGGCCAACCGGACGGGCGAACTGCGCGCCCGCCACAACATCCAGGCGAAGAGCCCCGCGAAGGCGAGCAGTCCTGCTTCGGTGAACAGGATTCCTACTGCCTGAAGCCAGCTCGGGCTCGCGCCTGCCAACTCCACGATGTCGTCGTACATTCACCCGAAGTTAGCGAAAACGACGCGCCCGCGCGGTGGACGAACGGCAGGGACCGACCCTGACGATCGTCACCAATGCTGCGCGCGCACCCGTTCCCGGAACCGCAGCACGGCGGGCGGCAGCACCACGTCGCGACGCCAAGCCAGCCCGATGGTCCGCCCGACCGGCGGCACCAGCGGGACTTCGGCGACGCCCGCGGGGCTGCCGGGTTCGAACCGGGGGAGCAGCGCCACCCCGAGCCCGGCCGCGACAAGCCCGCGGACGGTGTCGGACTCCTGTCCCTCGAAAGCGATCTTCGGCGCGAAGCCGGCCGCGGCGCACAGGTCGTCGGTGATGGTGCGGAGGCCGTAGCCGGTTTCAAGGAGGACGAATTCCTCGTCCTTGAGGTCTTCGATGGCGGCGCTGGGCCGGTCGGCGAGGCGGTGCGACGTCGGAACGGAGAGGAAGATCTCCTGTTCGGCGAGCACGGCGGTGTCGAGCAGCGGGTCGTCCACGGGGGCGGGCGCGAGCAGCGCGAGGTCGAGCTCGCCGCTGGTCAGCCTGTCGACCATGTCCTGACGCGAGCCCTGGACCAGCGTGAACCGGACTCCCGGATGGTCCGCGCGGTAGCTGCGGAGCAACGTGGGGACCAGCGACCTGCCGAGCAGGTGCAGGAAGCCGAGGACGACGTGCCCGGATTCGGGATCGACCTCTTCGCGGGCCTGGCGGACTCCGGCGTCGACAGCGGCGAGTGCGCGTTCGGCGGCGTCGGCCAGCAACTCGGCGGCACGGGTGAGCCGGATGCCGCGGCCGTCGGGGACCGTCAGCGGCGCGCCGAGGGCCTCGCCGAGCGCCGAGATCCGGCGGCTTACCGTGGGCTGCGGGACACCGAGCAGTTCGGCCGCGCGTGTGACATTCGTCGTGCGGCGAAGTGCGGTGAGCAACGCGAGCTGGGGGGCTAGCTGGGCGGTCATCCTTTCATTCAGCACGGTATCGATTGTGACAGATGATCGTATTAGACGTATCGTTTAGCCAGGCTTAGCTTCGTGATCGTGCCTGCCACCGGAACCACCCGCCGCGTGACGATCGCCGTCGCCGCGGCCGGGATCTCGTCGTTCGCGCTGCTCTACGCGCCACAACCGGTGCTGCCGCAGCTCGCCGAGCAGTACCACCTCGATCCCGGTGGCGCCTCGCTCGCGGTGAGCGTCGCGACCGGCGCGCTCGCGATCGCCGTACTGCCGATCGCGGCGCTCTCCGAGGTCGTGGGACGGCGTCCGGTGATCATCGCTTCGGTGATCTCGTCGGTGGTGTTCGGCTTCCTGCTGCCGCTGGCGCCCAGCTACCCGGCGCTGCTCGTGCTGCGGGCGCTGCAAGGGGTCGCCATCGCGGGGTTCCCCGGAGTGGCCGCCGCCTATCTCGCGGAACGGCTCGGCAAGGCCGGGCTCGCGGCCGCGGTCGGCGCGATGATCGCCGGGAACACCATCGGCGGCATGATCGGCAGGCTCGCGGCCGGGTTCACCGCCGGACCGTTCGGCTACCACGGCGCGCTGCTCGTCGTCGCGGGCATCGGCCTGGTCTGCACGGTGGTCACGGTGCTGGCCCTGCCACCGGGGGAGCAAGGGACCTTTGCTATCACGTCGGCGGATCGCCGCAGGTCAGAGCGGCTGCGCGAGCAAGGACGGGCGGTGCTGGCCGGGCTCGGCGCCGCCGTCCGGAAACCGGTCCTGCTGGTCCAGTACGCGGTCGCGCTGCTGGCGATGGGCTCGTTCGTCGCGCTGTACAACGCCGCCGGGTTCCGCCTGACCGGCGAGCCGTTGAACCTCTCGCCCGCGATCGCGTCGCTCGTCTTCCTCGCCTACGCGATGGGCTCGGTCTCGTCGGCGACCGCGGGCAAACTCGTCGGCCGGTTCGGCCGTCGAGGGGCGCTCGCCGGCGCCCTGCTGCTCACGATCGCGGGCGCCGCGCTGACGCTGTCCGACTCGCTGCCGATGGTCGTCGCCGGTTTCGTGGTGCTGACCGGCGCGTTCTTCGCCGCGCACGCCGTGGCCAACGGCTGGGCCGCGGCGGAGGCGCCCGAGAACGCCCGGGGCCAGGTCGGCGGGCTCTACACGCTTTCGTACTACCTGGGCAGCAGCATCGGCGGCGCCGTCGGCGCGACCGTCTACGGCCATGCGGGCTGGACCTGGCTGATCGTGCTCACCGCCGCCTGGCTCGCCATCGCCGCGGTCGCCGTGGTCGCGGTGGTCCCCAAGTCCGTGAAGGCCTCCTTGAGGGACTCTGGGTCCCTCAAGGAGGCCTTCACGGAACAGGCGCTGAGGCGATAGCAAAGGTCCCTTGCTACGCGATCGCGCCGACCAGCAGCCCGCCACCCACCGGCAGCAGCGCCGGAACCAGCCGCTCGTCCTCCCGGAAGGCCCGCGCGACCTCGCGCAGCGCCAGCGTGTCCGGATCGCGCCGTGAGGGATCGGTCACCCTCGTCCCCGAGACGTTGTGGAACGCCAGTATCCCGCCGGGCCGGAGCAGCGCCACGGCCTGCTCGTAGCAACTCGGGTACTCGATCGGCGCCGAATCGACGAACACCAGGTCGTAGCCGCCGGGGGTGAGCCGGGGGAGGACCTCGAGCGCGCGCCCCAGGATCAGCCGGGTCCGCCCCGGCGGGTAACCGGCCTCGCGGAACGCCGCCCTCGCCGCCCGGTGGTACTCGGGCTCGATGTCGATCGAGGTGAGGATCCCGTCGTCGACCATGCCGCGGAGCAGGCACAGCCCGCTCACCCCGGCCCCGGTCCCGACCTCCACGACGGCCTTCGCCCGCAGCGTCGTGGCGAGAAAACGCAGAGTCGCACC
Source organism: Amycolatopsis sp. NPDC052450 (assembly GCF_044547565.1). Lineage (NCBI taxonomy): Bacteria > Bacillati > Actinomycetota > Actinomycetes > Pseudonocardiales > Pseudonocardiaceae > Amycolatopsis > Amycolatopsis sp. NPDC052450. Next base: position 182,629 of record NZ_JBIUAQ010000012.1, read on the forward strand.
CGCGCCCGCACTCAGCGGACCGCACCCCAGATCGGCCGACCGCGCCCGCACGGTGGCCAGAACCTCGTCGTCGGGTACGTACCCGTCGACGAGGTCGGCGTCGGCGGCCTCGGCAGGCGAGCCCGCATGCGTCCCGGAATTCACACGCGGAGGTTAGCGCTGCCTATCGCCAAAAGAGCGAAGACTCCCTGGTACCGACTTCTCAGCCTCCTCTCAGTCCAGTCTCACTAGAAACATAAGCAGGCCGGACAGACTGGTCCTCGACAACGGGAACACCGTGCTCATCGCCCGCGTTGGGTGGAGTAGTTGGGAGAAGACGCTGATGGAGGTGCCTACTTCCCCGATGCAGGAAACGATGCAGGACCAGCACGCGGACCAGGTCACGCCGGTGACGGTGGACGAGGCCGCATGGACGCCGCCCTCGTGGGACGAGGTCGTGCGTGAGCACGCTGACCGCGTGTACCGGCTGGCGTACCGCCTGACCGGTAACGCCCACGACGCCGAAGACCTGACGCAGGAGACCTTCATCCGGGTCTTCCGCTCCCTCGCGTCCTACAAGCCCGGCACGTTCGAGGGCTGGCTGCACCGCATCACCACGAACCTCTTCCTCGACATGGCCCGCCGCCGCTCCCGCGTGCGGATGGAAGGCCTCCCCGAGGACACCGACCGCATCGTCGGTGACGACCCGAGCCCGGAGCAGGTCTACTCGGACACCCATCTCGACCCGGACCTGCAGGCCGCGCTCGACGAGTTGCCGCCCGAGTTCCGCGCCGCGGTCGTGCTGTGCGACGTCGAAGGCCTCTCGTACGAGGAGATCGGCGCCACCCTCGGTGTCAAACTCGGCACCGTGCGCAGCCGGATCCACCGCGGCCGCCAGGCGCTTCGCGCTTCTTTGGAGCGTCGTCGCGCCGCGGCGCAGGAGTCTGCGAAGGTGGGGGTATGACCGCACCGCGAGGTTGGGGGCTCCCCGAGTCGCATCTTCTTCCGGACGCCATCGTCGCCTTCGTGGACGGCGAGCTGTCCCTCGGCGCCCAGGACAGGGCTTCGGCGCACCTCGCCCGCTGCCAGGCGTGCGCGGCCGAGGTCTCCGCGCAGCGCCAGGCCGTCAACGCCGTGAAGCAGGCGGGAGCCCCGTCGATGTCGGCGGGTTTCCTGGCCAGCCTGTGCTCCATCCCGCAGAACACCGAACTTCCCGGCACGCCGGACAACCTGGCGATGACGGCAGACGGCCAGCTGGTCGCCATCCAGCGGCCCGACAGGGTCGCCGGCCTTCGTGACACCGGAGTGCTGGGCGGGACCACCCCGTTGGGATCATCGGCGCCGCTGGGCCAGTCGCCGAACGTCCTCGGCGGCGGACGTTTCGGCGTCACCCGGCGGAAGTACGCGCAAGGCGCCGGCGTCGTCGTTTCGGGGCTGGTGCTGAGCGCCCTCGCCCTCGTCGCGACCTCGGGTGACGGCAGCGAAGAACAGCCGAACACCGGCTTCACCCCGCCGCAGGGGGTCAACGCCGGTCTGCTGCCCGCGCAGCTGGGCGGCGGCACCCCACCGGAACCGCCGCGCAGCCCCGCGCCGAGCCCGAGCACGTCGAGCGCGCCCATGCCCGTCTCGGCCCGCTGATCTGCTTCGTCAGGGTTTGACGAAGCAGATCGTCGCGCTCTTGAACTGCGAAGTCCCGTAGCTGGCGTAGGAGATGACTTCCGCGGTGCCTTCGGCGCACGGACTGTTCACCACGCTCATCTGCGGGAAGACCTCACTGATCCTCAGCCGCGCCGAGCCGCAGTCCTTCAGCGGCGGCGGTGTCTTGGTCTCGATGTCGTCGAAACACAACCCGACCTTGGCGTTGATCGCCAGGCACAGGGCGACGCCGTCACCGCGTACCGGCCTCGGGACGGCGTACTTGTAGAAACCGTCCTTGCAGTTCCAATCGCCCTTGTCGACACCGGTGAGGCTCACCGCGTAAGGGGCTTGCGGCGAATCGCACGGCGTCTTGACCGCGTCGGCCTCCTTGCCGGATCCGGTCAGTACCACGCAATCGCCCTCGGTGAGCGCTTTGGCCTGCTTCTCCGGCCCGGCGGCCGCCTTCATCACGAAGATGAAGCCGATCCCGCCACCGACCACGACGAGCGCGGCGACGAGCAGCAGCACCTTCACCTTGGTGGACAGGCCCTTCTTCTTGGGCGGCTGCTGCGGCCAGCCCTGGTGCTGCGGCCACTGCTGTTGCGGCCATTGCTGCTGCTGAGGGACGTTCTGGGGCGGAAAGGGAGCCCCCGGGTTCTCCGACATGCCCGTTAGACTGCCAGACGTGAGACATGGTTGCCTCAAGTGTCACACTTCTTGGCCGATCCGGGGAATCAACGCGCACTTCACCGTGGTCACGGCAGAATCCAGGGCGAGGCTTGGCGTACTCTCGCGTCCGGCCAACCTGATCTCAGCCCCGGGGAATGATGACCGAGCAGCCGAACGCGAATCCGCAGCAGCCTGGTGAACCGGCGGGGGATCGGCTGGCGCCGCGCCCGCTGGCCAGGCCCGCCGTCGATCCGGCGCAGGCGGCCACGTTCGGCAGGCCGCGCGGCGTCGACGGCGCCTTCGACAAGCTGTACCAGCCCGGCACGAACGGGCAGGCCGCGCCGGGTCTGAACCTGGCACCCCCGACGCCGGAATCGCTCGCCGAGGCCTTCCGCCGCCCGCCGGGTGCCGAAGGTGTCGTGCTCGAGCGGCCGCAGGGGACCAACGGCTCCGAGCCGTCCGCGAACGGTTCGGAAGGCCCGCTCTGGACCACGACCTCGGACCCGTGGCGCGACCCCGGATCCGGTGCGGTGCTCGCCGGACCCGCCGTCCAGCAGGACTCGGAAGAGGAGAAGGACGCGAAGCGCCCGCAAGGTGCCCTGCTGAGCCTTCCGGAGGTCCTCTTCGGGCGCCGTGTGCAGACCAAGGCGCTCGCGATGCTCGCCGCCGTCGCGCTGGTCATCGGCGCCGTCGGCGGGCTGATCGGCTGGTGGTTCGCCGACACCGGCAGCGAACTGACCGGCCAGGCCAGCATCTCCGAAGCCGACGCGGCCAAGGAACGCCCGGCGGGCTCGATCGCCGACATCGCCCACCGGGTGGCGCCCGCCGTGGTGTCGCTCGAGGTGTTCAAGCCCGGCGCCGACGCCGGCCAGCAGGGCTCCGGCGTCGTCATCGACACCCAGGGCTACGTGCTCACGAACGAGCACGTGATCTCCGCCGCGACGGCCGACTCGGCCACCAAGGTCACCGCCGTGTTCTTCGACGGCAGGCGCGTCGAGGCGAAGGTCGTCGGCTCCGACCCCAAAACCGACCTGGCCGTGGTCAAGGTCGACGTCAACAACCTGACCGCGTTGCAGATCGGGAAGTCCTCCGACCTCGCCGTCGGCGACTCGGTGATCGCCGTCGGCTCGCCGCTGGCGCTGCAGAACTCGGTCACCGCCGGCATCGTGAGCGCGCTCAACCGCCCGGTCACCGCCGGCGGCGACGGCGGCAGCGCGCCGGTGATCTACGAGGCCATCCAGACCGACGCCGCGATCAACCACGGCAACTCGGGCGGCGCGCTCGTCGACGCGACCGGCGCGCTGGTCGGGATCAACTCCGCGATCCGCTCGTCCAGCGCCGAAGGCGGCAGCATCGGTATCGGATTCGCCATCCCGAGCGACTACGCGGTGAAGATCGCGAAAACACTGATCAAGGACGGCAAGGTCGTCCACCCCGACATCGGCATCAACGCTTCGTCCACCGTCGCGGGCTCCAGCACCATGGGCGCGCAGGTTCGCAACGTGGCCCCCGGCGGCCCCGCCGCCTCGGCCGGGATCAAGGAAGGCGACGTCATCACCGAAGTCGGCGGACGGCTCGTCCGCGACTCGGCGGAACTGCTCGTCGCGGTCCGCGCGCGCGAAGTCGGCGAAGTGGTCCCTGTCCGCCTTGTCCGGGATGGGTCTTCGCTTGTGGTGGACGTGAAACTGGCCTCGGACTAGCGAGTTCGGCCGGGGTACCCTGAACGGGAAGACGCCGAGGCGGAGGTTCACACGGGTGTTCGAGAGTGTCGGCTGGGGCGAGATCCTCATCATCGTCGTCGCGGGTCTTTTCATCCTCGGTCCGGAACGGCTGCCCGAAGCGGCGGCCTGGATGGCGAAGAGTGTCCGCAAGGTCCGGGATTTCGCGACCGGGGCCAAGACGCAACTGCGCGAGGAAATGGGCCCGGAGTTCGATCAGCTGCGCAAGCCGCTGGAGGACCTGCGGGGCCTGCGGAACTTCGACCCGAAGCGGGTCGTCACCCAGCACCTGTTCGACGGTGACTCGGATCCGCTGGGGCTCAACAACGTCAACGGCACCAATGGTGCTGCCAACGGGGTTGCGAAGCCCAACGGTCACCCGGCGACGGCTTCGCAGCCGGAGCCGCTGAAGCCGGGGGAGCGCCCGCCGGTCGACCCCGACGCCACCTGAGCCTCGACTTCGGCGCCCGCCGGAGGCGATAGCAAAGGTCCCTTGCTCCCCTCACGACTACGCGGCGCCACAGGCCCCAGCGGCAACGCGTGAAGGCTGTCGCTCAAGCGCAATGAAGGGGCCTTTCATAGCAAAATTTGCTATGAAAGGCCCTTCATTGCAGCCCTGGGGGGCGCGTGAGCCTCGCCAAGTGTCAGGAAAGGGTCGTTCAGGACGAAAAACGTCCTGAACGACCCTTTCCTGACATCAGGACTCGGCCGAGCCCCCGCCTCCGAGAATCCGAGCAAGCGACAGCAAAGGTCCCTTGCTCCCCCGCCGGAGAAACAGCAGGTCAGCGCCCCGCGGGGGTGACGTTCAGCATCATCCCGGCCAGCCCGCGCGCCCGGACGGTCAGCTTCTTCGCCGCCTCCTTGAGCACGAGCGACGCCGGCGCGTCCGGTTCGGCCAGCACGATCGGTGTGCCCGCGTCGCCGAGGGTGACCACGCGCGGGTCCATCGGGATCTGCCCCAGCAGCGGCACGGTCGACCCGACCGACTTCGACAGCGAGTCGGCGACGGACTGCCCGCCGCCGGCCCCGAAGATCTCCATCCGCTGGCCGTCGGGCGTTTCGAGCCACGACATGTTCTCGATGACGCCTGCCACCCGCTGCCGCGTCTGCAACGCGATCGCGCCCGCGCGCTCGGCCACCTCGGCGGCCGCCTGCTGCGGGGTGGTGACGACCAGGATCTCCGCGTTCGGGATGAGCTGCGCCACCGAGATCGCGATGTCGCCGGTGCCCGGCGGCAGGTCGAGCAGCAGGATGTCGAGGTCGCCCCAGAACACGTCGGCGAGGAACTGCTGCAGCGCGCGGTGCAGCATCGGCCCGCGCCACACGACGGGCTGGTTGCCCGGGGTGAACATGCCGATCGAGATGACCTTCACGCCGTGCGCCTGCGGCGGCATGATCATGGTGTCGACCTTGGTCGGCTTCTCCCGCGCGCCGAGCATCCGCGGCACCGAGTGCCCGTAGATGTCCGCGTCGACCACGCCGACGGAAAGCCCGCGTTCGGCCATCGCGGCCGCGAGGTTCACCGTCACCGACGACTTGCCGACGCCGCCTTTGCCGGACGCGACGCAGTAGACGCGCGTCATCGAACCCGGCTGCGCGAACGGGATCACCGGTTCCGTGGCGTCGCCGCGCAGCGATTTTCGCAGTTCGGTGCGTTGCTCGTCGTTCATGACGTCGAGCTCGACCTTGACATCGCTGACGCCGGGGAGCTTCGCGACGGCGTCGGTCGTGTCCTTGGTCAGCGTCGCCTTCAACGGGCAGCCCGCGACCGTCAGGTAGATCCCGACGGTGACCACACCGTCCGAGCCCACCTCCACGCCCTTGACCATGCCGAGGTCGGTGATCGGCTTCTTGATCTCAGGGTCGTACACGGCCTTCAGCGCGGTGCGGACATCGTCGACGCTGGGGAGTTGCTGCGTACTGGTCACACGTCCATGTTACGTACCGGTAGCGGCACGGTCGGGTTTGGCCTTGCGCGGCTTGGCATCAAGATCTTCACGGAGCCGGTCGAGTTCGCCCCGCAGGAAGTCCCGGGTGGCGACCTCGCCGAGCGCGATCCGTAGCGACGCCAGCTCCCGCGCGAGGTATTCGGTGTCCGCCTTGGTCTGCTCGGCGCGGTTCCGGTCTTCCTCCAGTGAGACGCGGTCGCGGTCGTCCTGGCGGTTCTGCGCCAGCAGGATGAGCGGCGCGGCGTAGGCGGCCTGGGTCGAGAACGCCAGGTTCAGCAGGATGAACGGGTACGGGTCCCAGCGCAGGGAGACCGCGACCAGGTTCAGCACGATCCACACGATGACGGTCAGCGTCTGCCAGAACAGGTACTTGCCGGTGCCGAGAAACCGCGCGACCCGTTCGGTGAGCCTGCCGAAGGTGTCCGGATCCAGGTTCAGCCTGAACCGGCCTTGGCCACGGGGCTGGTCGAGCCGTCGCCCGGTCGTCAGTTCAGGCACGTTCGGCCTCCTCGCTCTGGTCGGCGGTCTCGCCGGTGATGTCGTGCAGCCCGGTCTCGCGCCAGTCCTCCGGCAGCAGGTGGTCGAGCACGTCGTCGACGGTGACCGCGCCGAGCAGGTGGTGCTCGGCGTCCACCACCGGCCCACAGGTGAGGTTGTAGGCGGCGAAGTACCGGGTGACCTCGGACAAGGTCGCGTTCGGCCGTAGCGCGGGCAGCTGGGTGTCGACGGCGCTCGCCACCATCTCGGCGGGTGGTTCGCGCAGCAGCCGCTGGAAGTGGACGACGCCGACGAAGCGGCCCGTCGGCGTCTCCGTCGGCGGACGGCTGACGAACACCATGCTCGCCAGCGCCACCGGGAGGTCGGCGTTGCGGATGTGCGCGAGCGCCTCCGCGACCGTGGCGTCCGGCGTCAGCACCACCGGTTCGGGGGTCATCAGCCCGCCCGCGGTGTCGGACGAGTACTCCAGCAGCCGTTTCACCGGTGCCGATTCCTCGGGTTCCATGAGTTCCAGGAACCGGTTCTGGTCGGCGGGTGCCAGTTCGGCCAGCAGGTCGGCGGCGTCGTCCGGGTTCATCGCTTCGAGGATGTCGGCGGCCCGTTCCTCGGCGAGGTAGGACATCAGTTCCTTCTGGTCGTCCTCGGGAAGCTCCTCGATGAGGTCGGCGAGATGCTCGTCGTCCATCGCGTCGGCGACCTCGTGCCGCCGTTTCAGCGGCAGATCACGGACGGTGGCGGCGATGTCCGCCGCGCGCATGGTGTCGAACAGCATCAGCAGCTGCGCCGCGCCCTGGGTCTGGCCGGTCAGGTCGGTGAGCCCCAGCCCGGACACCTCCGACCACGGCAGCACCTGCATCGGCGCGCGCCGCCTGCCGAGGCCGAGTCTGCTCGACCGTTCGCGGATCGCGAGTTTCGCGAGCACCCAGTCGCGCGTTCGCGTCGGCTCCATGCCCGCGTCGACGACGGTGACGCGGGTTTGCGAGCCCGCGAGCGTCGCGTACGCGTCGAACAGCTGCCCGACCACCAGCACCTCGTTGGGCCGCTGATGGAATCGCCGCATGTTCACCGATCCGGTGGCGAGCGTGACCGCGCTGGGCTCGATCGAGGTCACGCGCAACATCGGCACGAACACCCGGCGCCTGGTCGTCAGTTCGACCACGATGCCCAGGATCCGCGGCGGCTGCTGGTCCAGGCGCAGGCCCGCCACCACGTCCCGCACCTTGCCGATCGATTCGCCATCGGGTCCGAAAACCGGCAAACCGGCCAGCTGAGCTGCGAATACCCTGTTCACGGCTGCCATGCCCGAAGGTTATCGGCTCCCGGGGCGGGAGACGATTCGTGTGATCACCGCAATGCCCAGGCGGCGATTCCGGGAACGGCGGCGTAGGCCGGGTCTTCGGCGAGGGTTTCGGGCGACTCGCCCTCGGCGAGGTCTTCGTGGAGCCAGATCCAGTTCTGCACCGCGCGGACGAGCGTCCACGCGCGCGTGCGTTCGGCGTCCACCTCGGCCGCCGCGGCGAACCACGCGATCTTTTCGTCCATTGTGGACTCGTCCGCCCGGTTCCAGAGGATGGAGATCGCGCCGAACTCGAGGTCTCCCGAGAGCGGCTTCGGGTCGATCACCAGCCACGGTTCGCGTTCCCCGGCGAGGACGTTCTCGAAGTGCAGGTCCTCGTTCACCATCAGCTCACCGGCTTCCGGTCCGAGGTTCGCGCAGATTTCCACGGCCGCGTCGATGTACTTCCGGTCGAACGGTTCGCCCAGTTCGCTCCAGGACTCCGGGAGTTCGGTGACCAGCTCCGCGGCTTCCTCGCGAAGGGAGCGTCGCAGCGTTACGGGAGCGGGGACGGCCAGCCGTCGCGCGATCGCGCCGACCGTCTCGACGGCCTGCCGGATCGGCTCCGTTTCCAGCGACCGGGTGGCGTCGAGCCGCTCCAGGAGCAGCACGCCGTCCTCGGGCACGTTGTCGTACATCAGTACCGCGCCCTGACCGGCCCAAGTGGACAGTGCGAGCGGTTCGTCGTCGGATTCTTCGTGTGGCCAGCCGAGTTTGAGGATCGCGGGGGAGCCGTCCGCGCGGCGCACGGGCTGCGCGACGCCGACGAAACCGTGCATGGCCTCGCCGTCGTAGTCGAGCTGCCATTTGGCGGTGTACTTCTCGGCGAGGAACGGCAGCGAATCGAGCCATTCGGCGGCTCCGGGGCCGAGTCCGGCGGCGCGGTCGAGGAATTTGGGCGGGATCTTGAAACCGGTCACGAACCCACCTTGGCAGGTCTGTCCACCGTGTTTCCTCCGTGACCCGCCGGGCGTACCGTGAACAGCGAGAACAACCCCGGGAGCAGCCATGGTGGTGGAGATTCTCAGTGCGGTCGCCGTCGCGGGCGGTGCTTGGTTCGCGACCGGCCTTCGCGTGGTGAAACAGTACGAACGCGGCCTCGTGTTCCGGTTCGGGCGGGTGCGCCCCGCCATCCGGGAGCCGGGGCTCGCGCTGCTGGTGCCGTTCGCGGACAGACTGCAGAAGGTCAACATGCAGATCGTCACGATGCCGGTCCCCGCGCAGGACGGCATCACCCGCGACAACGTCACCGTGCGGGTGGACGCGGTCGTGTACTTCAAGGTGATCGACCCGGTGCTGGCCGCCGTCAACGTGCAGGACTACCGCTCGGCCGTCGGGCAGGTCGCGCAGACCTCGCTGCGCTCCATCATCGGCAAGAGCGACCTGGACGACCTGCTGTCCAACCGCGAACGGCTCAACGAGGGCCTGGAGCTGATGATCGACAGCCCGGCACTGGACTGGGGCATCCACATCGACCGGGTCGAGATCAAGGACGTCGCGCTGCCGGAGTCGATGAAACGCTCGATGTCACGCCAGGCCGAAGCCGAACGGGAACGGCGCGCGCGGGTCATCTCGGCCGACGGGGAACTCCAGGCGTCGTACAAGCTCTCGCAGGCGGCCGCGACCATGGCCGACACCCCGGCGGCGCTGCAGCTGCGGCTGCTGGAGACCGTCGTGCAGGTGTCGGCGGAGAAGAACTCGACGCTGGTCCTGCCGTTCCCGGTGGAACTGCTGCGCTTCCTCGACGCGAACACGCCGAAGCGGGAAGCTGCTCCTTCGAAGGACACCGGTCAGGTGGCGCCGTCGCCGCGCGAACCGGGCGACGTGGAACAGCGCCCGGGCGTCAGCTGAGCGAGATGCCCCCAATGTGGCATTGGGGACACTCAGCGTCTCCAATGCCACATCGGGGGCGTCGGGCCCGGCCATCGCGCTAATCCAGCTCGCCCCGCATGCCGAGGATGATGAAGGTCCCGCCGAAACCGACGTACAGCGCGATGACGACGTAAGCGATGATCACCGCCGCGAGCGCCATGCCGCGTCCGCCCGCTTCGCCGCGGTTCGCCTTCGCCAGCCCGATGTGACCGAGGATCAGGCCGACGATCACGGTCACGCACGAGCAGAGGCCGATGATCGAGCACACCAGTCCGGCGATCGCCATCCCGTTGTCCTGCGATCGCGGGGGAGCCGCCATCGCATACGGGTTGTACGGCTGCGGCGACGGATACGCGACGGGCGACGGATACGCGACCGGCAGCGGCGCGGGCGCGTACACCGGGGGAATCGGCGGGCCCGGAGCCGCGAACGGCGCCGGAACGGGCTCGGCGGTCAGCGGGTCGATGGCCTGCCCGTACGTCTCGGCCGGAACCGGAACGGAAGGCGGCTCGGGAGCGGGGTCCGGGGCAGTAGCCGAAGGGGGCTCGAACGGAGGGGGCGGCTCGAACGGCGCGGGCGGCGTGAAGGGCGCCGGCGGCTGGAACTGCTGCGGTTCCGCCGGGCTCGACACGGTCTCGGACGCCGAAGACGCCGCAGTCGGGTCCGAGAAGGTGTTCGAGTCGGTGTAGGACGACGTCGACGGTGTGTCCTGAGAGTCGGAACTGCTCATCCGGTTGGCCCCCTGGTTCGTGCGGGACACCACCGTATCCGGGGACGGGTCACGACACGCCCGCGGCTCCGAGCGCGAGCACCGCCAACACGAACCACAGGATTACGGGGATCAGCCAAAGCCCGGTGACGACGTACCCGATGATCATCCCGGCCTGCGCCATGCCCTGGCCGCCCGCTTCGCCGCGTTTGGCCTTCGAGAGCGCGATGTGCCCGAAGATGATCCCCAGGATCGCGGGGAAGCACAGGACCAGCCCGATCAGCGAGCACACCAGCGACGCCACCGCCATGCCCTGATCCGGCGGCCGCACGTAGGCGTAGGGCTGGACGTAGTACTGCTGAGGCGGCGGCTGGTACGGCTGGAGACCGTAGGGCTGCTGCTCGTACGGGTCGTGCGGATTCGTCATGCCGGTCCCCTCGTAGGTCGAGGACCGTATCGCTAACGGAAAGCGCCGTGTTTCGCGGCGATGTTCAGCGCGACCGGGATCGCGATCGCGTACAGGATGATGATCAGGTAGCCGACGACGAACGCCGCGAGAGCCATGCCCTTGCCGCCCGCTTCACCGCGCCGGGCCTTCGCGAAGGCGACGTGGCCCATGACGATCCCCGGGATCACGGACACCAGTCCGATCAGCCCGAAGAGTGAAAAGATCAGCGCGGCCATCGCCAGGCCGGAGTCCTTGTTCCGCGCCGGCGGCTGGTTCGGGAAGGCGTACTGCTGTTGCGGTGGGAATCCACCAAAGGGCTGCTGAGCCATGTTCGTCCCCCTCGGACTGTGATCGGCTTGTCACTGTAGTGCCATGCTCACGGATGGCGTACGCGTGACTGCGCTCATAGCGAGGTCCCCGCTCAGGCGTCATACTCACCGGTAACCCAGCGCCGGGAGCCCGGTGCGCGCGAATTTAGGAGCAGCGATGGCTCGCCTCGCCCAGACCGCCGGCTTGACCGACGTGCAGTCCGAGATCCTGGCCACGGTCCGCCAGTTCGTGGACAAGGAGGTCATCCCGCGCGCGCAGGAGCTCGAGCATTCCGACACCTATCCCGCCGACATCGTCGAGGGGATGAAGGAGATGGGCCTGTTCGGGCTCACCATCCCGGAGGAGTACGGCGGCCTCGGCGAATCGCTGCTGACCTACGCGCTCGTGGTCGAGGAGATCGCGCGCGGCTGGATGAGCGTCTCCGGTGTGATCAACACGCACTTCATCGTCGCGCACATGATCAAGCAGCACGGGACGCCGGAGCAGAAGCAGCACTTCCTGCCGCGCATGGCGACCGGTGAGGTCCGCGGCTCCTTCTCGATGTCCGAGCCGGATCTCGGCTCCGACGTCGCCGCGATCAAGACCCGCGCCCGCAAGACCGACGACGGTTACGTCATCGACGGCTCGAAGATGTGGCTGACCAACGGCGGCAGTTCCAACCTGATCGCGCTGCTCGTCAAGACCGACGAGGGCGCCGAAAAGGCCCACCAGAACCTCACCACGTTCCTGGTCGAGAAGCCCGAGGGCTTCGGCGAGGTCGCTCCCGGCCTCACCATCCCGGGCAAGATCGACAAAATGGGCTACAAGGGCGTCGACACCACCGAAGCCGTGTTCGACGGCTACAAGATCGGCGCGGACAAGGTCCTCGGCGAAGCGCCGGGCAAGGGCTTCGCGTACATGATGGACGGTGTCGAGGTCGGCCGCGTGAACGTCGCCGCCCGCGCCTGCGGCATCGCGATCCGCGCGTTCGAACTCGCCGTCGAGTACGCCCAGCAGCGCAAGACCTTCGGCAAGGCGATCGCCGAGCACCAGGCGATCGCGTTCAAACTCGCCGAGATGGCCACCAAGGTCGAGGCCGCGCACCTGATGATGGTCAACGCGGCCCGTCTCAAGGACTCCGGCGAACGCAACGACGTCGAAGCGGGCATGGCCAAGCTCATCGCCAGTGAATACTGCGCCGAGGTCACCCAGGACTCCTTCCGCATCCACGGCGGCTACGGCTACTCGAAGGAATACGAGATCGAGCGCCTCATGCGCGAGGCGCCGTTCCTGCTCATCGGCGAAGGCACCAGCGAAATCCAGAAGACCATCATCAGCCGCGGCCTGCTCCGCGAGTACAAGTCCCGCTCCTGAACGTTCGCGCCTTTCGCCCGTCCTTGAGAAGATGGACCAGGACGGGCGAGAGGTGATTACGTGAGTGCTCCCTTTGGCGGAAGCGGCCGGGCCGCGGGCGGGCTGCCCAGGCTGCCGACACCGCCTTCAGGCTGGCCGATCGGTTCCTACGCGACGTACGGCGAAGCCCAGCAAGCCGTCGGTTTCCTCGCGGAGAAGGAGTTCGGGGTCGCCGACGTGACCATCGTCGGCGTCGACCTGATGCTCGTCGAACGCGTCGTCGGCAGGCTGAGCTGGGGCCGCGTGCTGGGTACGGGCGCGGTGTCGGGCGCGTGGTTCGGCCTGATCATCGGGCTGCTGCTGGGCATGTTCAACAACCAGGGTTTCGCCTGGCAGCCCATGATCGGCGGGCTCTTGCTCGGCATCCTGGCGTGGACGGTCTTCGCCGCGATCAGCTACAGCATGTCCCGCCGCGACTTCTCCTCCGCGAGCCAGCTGGTCGCCGGCCGCTACGACGTGCTCTGCCAGCCGCGTTCGGCCGAGCGCGGCCGCGAACTCCTCGCCCAGCTCGCGTTGGGCGGCAGGCCCGCCCGGTGACATTCGGCGGTACTCGTTCACCTGTTCGCCGTGCGATCCGCTGAATCGTTACCGATACTGCTTGCGGGCGGTGATCGCCCGGAATAGGTTGCACAACACCAGTCGGGCGGTCGCGTCCTCCAGCGTGTCCGCCCGAGCACTAGCACGTCGGGGTGCTGGCGCGCGGGCATCTTCAACGCGTCCTAGTGCCGCCGCTCCCCAGGCGTGCGCGGGTGAGGAGGCCTCATGGGGAAGAGGATGAGCGCGAGCCGGAGGGGCCGCTCACCAGGCCGCGCCGGCTCGTTATTGGGCGCGACAGCGCTGACGGCCGGTTTACTGGCGGGCTGTGGTTCGGATGCCGGACTCAAGATCAACGTCTACTACGCGCCGGAAGACAACTTCCAGTCCGTTGTGGACGATTGCACCAAGGCCTCTGGCGGACGCTACGAGGTCGTCTACAACAAACTTCCGCGACCCGCCGACGGCCAGCGGGAACAGATGGTCCGGCGCCTGGCCGCCGGGGACGACTCTCTCGACGTACTGGGGCTGGACGTCACCTGGGTCTCCGAGTTCGCCGAGGCGGGCTGGGTCGACGAATGGACGGGTGAAGCCAAGGCGGAGGCGACCGCGGGTGTCCTGCCGGGACCGCTCGAAACCGCCACGTGGAACGGAAAGCTCTACGCGGCGACCAAGAACACCAACGTCCAGCTGCTCTGGTACGACGACCGGCTGACGCCGACGCCGCCGAAGACCTGGGACGAGATGATCCAGCAGGCACAGGCGCTCAAGGCGCAGGGCAAACCGGCGAACGTCGTGTTCACCGGCGCGCAGTACGAAGGTCTCGTCGTCATCTACAACACGCTCGTCGAATCGGCGGGCGGCAAGATCCTTTCCGACGACGGGAAATCGGTCGTGATGGACGAGGGCGCGGTCAAGGCGCTGGAGATGCTCAAGAAGGTCACCACGGCCGGGATCACCGACCCGTCGCTGACCAACTCGAAGGAAGACGAGGTCCGCCAGGCGTTCCAGCGCGGAAACGCCGCCTTCGAGCTGAACTGGCCGTTCGTCTACGCCTCCTACGCCAAGGAGAAGAAGGACGAGCTCAAGCATTTCAAGTGGGCGACCTATCCGCGGCTCGAAGCGGACAAGCCCGCCAAGACCACGATCGGTGGCTACAACCTGGCGGTCAGCTCGACTTCGAAGCACAAGGCCGAGGCCTACGAAGTCGCGCTGTGCCTGCGCAACGAGAAGAACCAGAAGTTCTCCGCGCTCAAGGACGGTGTCCCGCCGACGATCGAGTCGCTCTACACCGACACGGTCCCGCTCGACGCCACCGCGGGTGTCAGCGACGACAACCCGAGCATGGACACGAAGTACCCGATGCGGGAAACGATCCTGGACGCGCTCAAGGACGCGGCGGTGCGCCCGCTGACCCCGGCGTACCAGAACGCCTCGACCGTGTTGTCGAAGGTGCTTTCCCCGCCTTCTGAAATCGATCCGCGGAAGACGGCGGAGAAGCTGAAAGAAGAACTCGCCGACGCGCTCGAGTCGAAGGGAGTGATCCCGTGACCGTGCAGGAAGCCGCCGGTTCGGCGACCGCGAGCAAACCGGGCAAGAAGAAGAAACCCGCGCTCAGTGAGGGAAAGAAGGCCGAGCGCAGACTCGGGCTCTGGCTGTGTGCCCCGGCGGCGTTCGTGATGATCGCCGTCACCGGCTATCCGATCATCTACTCGATCTGGCTCTCGCTGCAGCGCTACGACCTCAGGTTCCCGGCGCAGCAGGAGTTCGTCGGCCTCGACAACTACATTTCGGTGCTGTCCAACGGTTACTGGTGGACGGCGTTCGGGACGACGATGGGCTTGACCCTCGTTTCGGTGGTGATCGAGTTCGTCCTCGGCATGGGCCTGGCGCTGATCATGCACCGGACCCTCGTCGGACGGGGCCTCGTGCGGACGGTCGCCCTGATCCCGTATGGCATCGTGACGGTCGTCGCGGCGTTCTCCTGGTACTACGCCTGGACGCCGGACACGGGCTACCTGGCCAACCTGTTCTTCCCGGACACCGCGCCGCTGACCGAGTACTGGCCTTCGCTGGCGATCATCGTGCTGGCCGAAGTGTGGAAGACGACGCCGTTCATGGCGCTGCTGCTGATGGCGGGGCTGGCTCTGGTGCCGGATGACCTGCTGAAGGCCGCGGCGATGGACGGGGCGACCGCGTGGCAGCGATTCACCAAGGTGATGCTGCCGGTGATGAAACCGGCGATCCTGGTGGCGTTGCTGTTCCGCACCCTGGACGCGTTCCGCATCTTCGACAACATCTTCGTGCTCACGAACGGCGCCCAGGATACGTCGTCGGTGTCGATGCAGACCTACAACAACCTGGTCAAGGGGCTGAACCTCGGGATCGGGTCGACGATGGCGGTGCTGATCTTCATCACGGTGGCGATCATCGCGTTCATCTTCATCAAGGTGTTCGGCACGGCCGCGCCTGGTAGCGACAACGGGGGTAAGCGCTGATGGCCATCGGTGGAGCGGTCACTCCCGGCCGCAAGTTCAAGTGGGGCCTCGTCGACATCCTGGTCCTGGTGTTCGCGTTGTTCCCGGTGCTCTGGGTGGTCTCGCTTTCGTTCAAGACCAAGGAGACCCTGGACGACGGGAACTTCATCCCGTCGGAGTGGACGTGGCAGAACTACGCGGACATCTTCGAGACCACGGAGTTCATCAGGGCACTGGTGAACTCGATCGGGATCGCGATCATCGCGACGGTGATCGCGGTCGTCCTCGGCACGATGGCGGCGTACGCGATCGCGCGGCTGGACTTCCCCGGCAAGCAGGTGCTGGTCGGGATGTCGCTGCTGATCGCGATGTTCCCGCAGGTGTCGCTGGTGACGCCGCTGTTCAACATCGAACGTGAGCTGGGGCTGTTCGACACCTGGCCGGGGCTGATCCTGCCGTACATCACGTTCGCGCTGCCGCTGTCGATCTACACGCTTTCCGCGTTCTTCCGGGAAATCCCGTGGGAGCTGGAAAAGGCGGCGAAAATGGACGGCGCGACCCCGGCGCAGGCGTTCCGGAAGGTGATCGCGCCACTGGCGGCACCGGGGGTGTTCACCACCGCGATCCTGGTGTTCATCTTCTGCTGGAACGACTTCCTGTTCGCGATCTCGCTGACCTCGACCGAGGCCTCGCGCACGGTCCCGGCGGCGCTGTCGTTCTTCACCGGGTCCTCGCAGTTCGAAGACCCGACAGGGACGATCTCCGCGGCCGCCGTGGTGATCACCGTCCCGATCATCCTGTTCGTGTTGTTCTTCCAGCGTCGCATCGTGGCGGGGCTGACGTCCGGTGCGGTGAAGGGCTGACCCATGGCTGAAATCGTTCTCGAAAAAGTGTCCAAGAAGTACCCCGACGGCGCCCTCGCGGTGTCCGAAGTGGACATCACGATCGCCGATGGTGAGTTCATCATCCTGGTCGGCCCGTCCGGCTGCGGGAAGTCCACGACCCTGAACATGGTCGCGGGCCTGGAGGACATCTCCTCCGGCGAACTGCGCATCGATGGCCAGCGCGTCAACGAGAAGGCGCCGAAGGACCGCGACATCGCGATGGTGTTCCAGTCCTACGCGCTGTACCCGCACATGAGCGTGCGGGAGAACATGGCGTTCCCGTTGCGGCTGGCCAAGGTCGACGACCGGACCGTGCGGGCCAAGGTCGAGGAGGCGGCGCAGATCCTCGACCTGACCGGACATCTGGACCGCAAACCGGCGAACCTGTCCGGCGGTCAGCGGCAGCGCGTCGCGATGGGGCGGGCGATCGTCCGTAACCCCAAGGCGTTCCTGATGGACGAGCCACTGTCCAACCTGGACGCGAAGCTCCGCGGCCAGATGCGGACCTCGGTGTCGAAGATCCAGAAACAGCTGGGCACGACGACGCTCTACGTCACCCATGACCAGACCGAGGCCATGACCCTCGGCGACCGGGTCGTCGTGCTGCGGGCGGGCTACGTGCAGCAGATCGGTTCACCGCAGTTCCTCTACGACAACCCGGCGAACCTGTTCGTGGCCGGGTTCATCGGCAGCCCGTCGATGAACTTCGTGCCCGCGACGCTGGAGAACGGGACCGCCCGCAGCGCGCTGGGCGACATCCCGCTCACCGACCGGGTGCGGCAGCTCGTCGAAGCCGCGGACGCGCCGCGCGAGGTCATCGTCGGCATCCGCCCGGAGCATTTCGAGGACGCCGCGCTGGTGGACTCCGCCGCCCGTCCGGGCGCGACGTTCACCGCCCACGTCGACGTCCTCGAGTCGATGGGTTCGGAGAAGTTCGCGCACTTCACGGTCGAAGGTGAGGCCGCGTCGTCGTCCGACCTCGCGGATCTCGCCGCCGACAGCGGATCCTCTGACGTCCCCGGCGCCGAGTCGCAGATCGTGGCCCGCCTCTCGGCGGCGTCCTCGGCGGCGGAGAACCAGAACGTGGAACTGTGGTTCGACGCGGACAAGATCAAGCTGTTCGACGGGGCCAGCGGCAAGAACCTGACCTACACCGCTTAGGTCGCCTGTAGCGCGTGAAGGCCCCCTTCCCCCGGCTCAGCCGAGGGAAGGGGGCCTTCACGCGCACCGCGTGTCCCCCACCTTCGGCGGTTTACGCCTCACCGGAAGATCGTGGATCCTCAGCCCGCACCGGTACCGAGAGAAGGGGCGCCTGTCTTGCCGAAGAAGCTGCTACGCCGTCTCCTGCAGGGCCTCGTCGGAGCGGTCCTCGTCACCACGCTCGCCCCGGCCGTCGCTTGGGCCGAGCCACCGCAGGCCCTGCCGTCGAACGCGACCGACGCCGACAGCACGTGGCAGCCCGCGTTCGACTACGACACCGACGGCTGCTATCCGACGCCCGCGATCTCACCGACCGGCGCGGTGGCCACCGGTCTCAAGAACTCCGGGGCCCTCAACGGTCAGTGCCGGGACCGGTCGGACCTCGACAACACCAACTCCTACGCGCGCTCGAAGTGCAACAACGGCTGGTGCGCCCACCTGTACGACCTGTACTTCGAAAAGGACCAGGCCGTCCCGGGCATCGACTGCTGCGGGCACCGGCACGACATCGAACACGTCGTCGTGTGGGTCAACGAGGGCCAAGCCCGGTACGTCTCGACGTCAGCGCACGGCAACTACTCCACTTACGACCGTTCCAAGGTCTCCTGGGAGGGGACCCACCCGAAGATCGTCTATCACAAGGACGGCGCGAGCACCCACTGCTTCCGCATCGCGAGCGCGACCGAACCGCCGGAGAACCACTACAACGCCTGGCAGTACCCGGACCTCGTCAGCTGGGACAGGTTCCCGCCCGGCATCCGGGACACCCTCGTCCGCGCCGATTTCGGCAGCGCCAGCCTGGCGATCAAGGACGGCTCCTTCGAGCACAACCTCGGCAAGGCCAAACCGGCGGGCATCCCCTTCGACCCCAACGCTTGAGGACGGCTCAGTACTCGCTTTCGGGCAGGGCGAGCCACAGCACGAGGTAGACGATGAACTGCGGGCCGGGCAGCAGGCAGGACAGCACGGCGAGCAGGCGGATCTTGCCCGGCGTGGTGCCGAAGCGTTTGGCGAGACCGGCGCAGACGCCGCCGATCATGCGGCCCTGGCGCGGTCGGGTCAGGCGGGCGGCTACGGGGTTCGTCACGGTTCTTCCCTCTCGGTCGTCACGTTGTGTGAAACCCATTCTCGTCTCGTGACGGCCGCACCGCATCCCACCGCGGAACGAAACGCACCCCTAAGGGCGTGAAATCCCGGTAAGGCATTCACCTGGGAAAACGTGGCGGACCCTGTGTTCTTCGCCCGTAGGGGCTGGTGTTCCGCGATCTTTTGACGATACTGCTCCGGTGCCCTCGAAGAGACTCAGCGCAGTACTCTGCGGCCTGTTCCTCGCCGCGGCCTGTTCCACCCCGGAACCGGCGGTGACGCCGTCGACCACGGCGGGTGAGGAGGCCCTGACCGCCTCCGAGGCGCTCGGGGAATACTCGTCGCTCGATTACTGCAGCCTTGTCGACCAGCGGAAAGTGATCGGCGGCGGAAACGCGGTCAAGCCGCCTTTGAGCTCTTTCGAGTTCTGCCGCCTCGAATTCGTCGAAGGCGCCAATCGCTACACCGTGACCACCGGCCCGATCACTTCCGGGCAGGATCCGAACAATCAGCCGTACGAATACGGTGGTCCGCTGCCGGAAGGCGTCAGCGTCCAGCAGTCGACGTTCAACGAGGACACCGCCTGCACGCGGCTGCTGACCTTCGCCGACGGGATCCGCCTGTCCATCGCCGTCACCTCCGACAACACGACCCCGGCCGACCAGACGGCCCGCTGCCGGATCGCCGACGCGACGGTCGGCAGCGCGGCGGGGGTGATCGGCGCGCGCCAGGTCGGGCGGCTGAACCTCGACCAGCGCTCGTGGGGCCGGGTCGCCCCGTGCGCGCCGCTCGACCGGCACGAACTCGACGCCGCCGCCGGCGCGGAGACCAAACCGGCGCCGGCGCTGTCCGGGCACAGCTGCATCCGCGGCAAGGTCAGCTTCTCGCTGTCGGTCGGGGCGGACACCACGCCGGGCGCCACCGAGGCGCTGGGCGGACGGCAGGTCCAGGTCACCACGTCGGGCGCGTTCTGTCAGGTGACCACGCACCGGCCGATTCCGGGCACCCCGGAGCGGGTCGAACAGGCGACGCTCTCGGTGGTCGGCGTCGACGGCGCACCGGAGGACGCCACTTGCGCCGCGGCCCGGGAGGTCGCCGTCGCCGTGTTCCCGAAGCTCCCCTGACGCAATTAGTCACCTACTTGCGCTCCTGACGCAATTAGTCACCTACTTGCGGCGCCTGCGGACGTCACGTGGCGCTCGCCGGGCCCGCAAGTAGGTGACGAATTGCGGCGGGCCTAGCGGAGCTTGGGCAGCCGGAAGGAGCACATCGCCTCGTCCAGCGTCTCGAAGTCCAGCGGCGGATGCGGCAGCGGCGTGGCGCGGCCGGGTTCGGCGCGCAGACCGTCGAGCAGCATGGCGAGGCACCGGCGCCACAGATCCGGCTGGATCCCGTGCGTGAACTCGATGACCGAGCCGATCATTTGGTGCAGGAGCGGGATGTCCGTCGGCACGAAGTCGGCGCGGAGGGCACCCGCCGCCTGAGCCCGCTCGACGAGCTGTGTGATCAACGGCACCATGCGGGTCTTCGCCTCGGCGACGCGCTCCTGGCCGAAGACGTTCGACAGCATGACTTCACGTAACCCGCGGTCACCGGCGTGCAGTTCGGCCGCGCGCCAGGTGAAGGTGGTGAAGCCTTCCCAAGGATCTTCGGCACGAAGCGCTTCTTCGGCGAACTCGCGGATCGTCTCGAACTGGTCGACGAACATGGCCTCGACCAGGTGTTCCTTACTCGGGAAGCGGCGATAGACGGTGCCGACGCCGACGCCGGCGTGATGCGCGACGTCGTCGAGCGTCGCTTCGAGCCCGCGTTCGCCGAAGACATCGCGTGCCGCCGCGATGATGCGCTGCCGATTGAGTTCAGCGTCGCGCCGCAGCGGCCGCGCCGGTGCGGCGGGAGCGAGGTCCCGAGCCATTCGTCCAGCTTAACAAACGAAGTAGAGGACACTTCTCCACTTCTTGTGTACCTTGGGCGCGGAAAGGGGAGATACCTACTCCACATAGCTTCTTCGTCACTATCGGTGAGGAAACCGCCCGTATGTCTGACTCATCCACCGCTGTCGCCACGCCGCCGGGGGACGCGGCCGCGCAGCACACCAACCCGCACCACGCCAGAAGATGGCTGATCCTGGTGATGATCGGCCTCGCCCAGCTGATGGTGGTGCTCGACGCCACCGTCGTGAACATCGCGCTCCCGTCGGCGCAGCAGGATCTCGGCTTCTCGAACGACGCGCGCCAGTGGGTCGTCACCGCCTACGCACTCGCGTTCGGCAGCCTGCTCCTGCTGGGCGGACGGCTCGCGGACCTCTTCGGCCGCAAACGCGCGTTCCTCGTCGGGCTCGCCGGTTTCGCCATCGTGTCGGCGATCGGCGGTGCCGCCACCAGCATCGAAATGCTGCTCGTCGCCCGTGCCGCGCAGGGTGTCTTCGGCGCGCTTCTCGCCCCGGCGGCCCTCTCGCTGCTGACCACCACGTTCACCGACCCGAAGGAACGCGGTAAGGCCTTCGGTGTCTTCGGCGCGATCGGTGGCGGCGGCGCGGCGATCGGCCTGCTGCTCGGCGGCGTGCTGACCGAATACCTCGACTGGCGCTGGTCGATGTACGTCAACATCGTCTTCGCGGTGATCGCGTTCGCCGGTTCGGCCGTGCTGCTGAAGAACTCCGAGACCGACGGCCCACGCCCGAAGCTCGACATCCCTGGCACGATCACCGCGTCGGCCGGCCTGTTCGCGCTGGTCTACGGCTTCGCGAACGCCGAGCGCGACTCGTGGTCCTCGATCACGGTCTGGGGTTTCCTCGCCGCCGGTGTCGTGCTGCTCGCCGCGTTCGTGGCGATCCAGCAACGGGCCGAACACCCGCTCCTGCCGATGCGCGTGCTGCTCGACCGCGACCGCGGCGGCTCGTATCTCGCGATGTTCCTGCTCGCCATCGGGATGTTCTCGATCTTCCTGTTCCTCACCTTCTACATCCAGCTGAACCTCGGGTTCACGCCGGTGCAGAGCGGGGTCGCGTTCCTGCCGATGGTCGCCACCCTGATGCTCAGCGCGACGTCGGCGACCGCGATCCTGTTGCCGAAGTTCGGCGCGAAACCGTTGGTGTCACTGGGAATGCTGATCGCCGGCGCGGGCCTCTTCTGGCTCTCGGCCATCGACACCACCAGCACGTACGCCAGCGGGGTGCTGTTCCCGCTGATGATCATGGGCATCGGTATCGGCCTCGCCATGGCGCCCGCGATGAGCGTCGCGACCTTCGGCGTCGACACCCGCGACGCCGGTGTCGCGTCGGCTGCGGTCAACACCGCGCAGCAGGTCGGCGGCTCGATCGGGACCGCGCTGCTGAGCACGCTGGCGGGCAACGCCGCGACGTCGTTCGCGGCCGGGAGGGCGCCTTCGCCGCAACTCGCGGCCGAAGCGGCTGTGCACAGTTACACGACCGCTTTCGTGTGGGGCGGGTGGATCTTCGTCATCGGTGCGGTGATCTGCGGGCTGCTGCTGCGGTCCGGTGCCCCGGCGAAGGCGCCGGCGGGCGCTTCGGAGGGTGCTCCGGTCGCCGTCCACATGTAGGGGGAGTGCAATGAAAGGCCCCTTCATTGCAAATTTTGCAATGAAGGGGCCTTTCATCTCAGCTTTCAATCCTGGCGGGGGCTGAAGGGGACTTTCGCCGCATGGCATGCGAGGAAGGCGTCCTTCACGCACCGCCGGATGTCATGAAAGGGTCGTTCAGGACAAGAAGTGTCCTGAACGACCCTTTCATGACACTTGAGGGACCCTCAGCGGGACTGTGACCGCACCGCTTCGAAGACCTCGTCGTCCCACCGGTGCGTCCGGATCAGCCGGTACCGCTCGCAAGCCACCCACAGGTACGCCTCGGCGTCGGTCCGGTCGCCGATCAGGTCCGCCTGCCGCAGCATCGCCACCACCGGCACGAACTCCTCGTCGAACCAGCGCTGCGCGAGTGTCGCGCGGTCCGAGTACGCGCCTTCGTCCTGCATCAGCCGGAAGCCCCACGCCTCCACGTGCTCGCCGAGCCGCGCGTAGTCCCACGGGTCGGTGAACACCACCGAAGCCCGCGAGTGCCCGGACAGCGGGACGCGTTCCAGGAACAGCCGCCGGTAGTCCTTCACGATCAGGTCGCCGCGGTACCGGATCCCGCTCGGGTCCAGTTTGGTCCGCACCTCGGTGACCATCGCCTCTATTGTGGACAGTCGCATCGCGTGCGCCACCGAAACGCGGTGGTGCCCGTCGATGATGAAGTGCAGTTCGCCGACGCGGTACACCTCGATCGGCGGAATCGACTCGCCGCGCCTGGTGGCGAGCGCCAGCCGTTCCCAGCGTTCGCGGACGCGGCCGGACGTCGGGCGGAAGCGGCGGTCGAAGTCGCGGCCGCGGTCGACGCTGCCGACGATCGAATCGAGCCGGATCACCCGCGCCCCGATCTTCCGCTCGCCGAGGTAGCCGAGCGCGTCGACCACCTCGTGGAACGGCAGCATGATGTTGACGTCGTCGGGCTCGCGGCGCAGCCAGGTCGCCAGCCGGGAGAGGACCTGACGCCGTCGCGCGCGAAGGAAGTCGTGTTCCGCGTCCGCGCGGGGAAAACCCGTGTCCTTCATGAGAACTCCATGATCCGGTGCCCGACGACGTTGCGTACCGTGGTCCCGCCGACCACCCGGTCCGGCACGGGTTCGCCGTGCGGGTGGATATGCCCGTGCAGCAACCACTTCGGCCGCAGCGACTCGATCGTGCGATGGAGACAGTCGAAGCCGCGGTGCGGCGGATCCTCGCGGTCGCCGCAGTGCCGCGGCGGCGCGTGGGTGAGCAGGACGTCGACGTCCCGCCCGTCCCGCCGGCGGCGGAACCGGGCCCGGCGCACCAGCCGCCGCGCGCGCCGGGCCTGCTGGCGTTGCGTCCACTGGTTCGGGCCTTCGTTGTAGCGGACCGAACCGCCGAGCCCGGCGAAGCGGAGCCCGCCGACGTCGACGACCCGGCCGTCCGCGTTCACCCCGCCCGCCGGACCGGGCCACACCGTGGGGAAACCGTCCTTCATGGACAGTCCGCCGTAGCGCGTGTAACCGGAAAGGTCCGGGTCGTGGTTGCCAGGGACGAACACGCACGGCACGTCGAGCGCGCCGGCGAGGAACTCGAGGTAGTCGTACGGCAGGTCGCCGGCACCGACCACGAGGTCGAGGTCGGCAGGCAGGTGGTGGACGGCGGACGTCCACAACCGCTCTTCGACCTCGTCCGCGACGACCAGCGCTTTCATACGCTCCAGCGTAATGCCGGAGGCGCTACTTCGGGCCGTGCGCGAACGCGGGGTCCTTGGCGATGATCGCGATCACGATGCCCAGCCAGACGACGCAGAAGGCCAGCGCCCAGAACTTGAGGTTGGTCAGGATCCTTGGCATGAGGGAACTCCAGAACTGCCGAACGCGGAAGAAGGGTCAGAGCCAGCGGTTCTTCCTGAATATTCGGTAGAGCAGGATGCAGACGCCGAAGATGACCGTCATCGCCACCGGGTAGCCGAAGCGCCAATGCAGTTCCGGCATGTAGTCGAAGTTCATCCCGTAGATGCCGGCGAGCGCCGTCGGGACCGCGATGATCGCCGCCCACGCGGTGATCTTGCGCATGTCGGTGTTCTGCTGGAGCGTGATCTTCGCCAGTGTCGCGTCGACCAGGGTGGTCAGCAGTTCGTCGAAGTTCGCGACCCGCTCCGCCACGGTCGTCAAGTGGTCGGAGACGTCGCGGAAGTACGAGCGGACCTCGTCCGGGATCAGCCGCGTGTAGCCCTCGGCGAGGCGCTGCAGCGGCGTCCCCAGCGGCATGACGGCGCGGCGCAGCTCCAGCACTTCGCGCTTCATGAAGTAGATCTGCTCGGCGCTCACCTTGGAGCGCGGCGCGAAGACGTGCGTCTCCATCTCGTCGATGTCCGACTCGATCGCCGTGGTGACGTCGAGGTAGTGGTCGACGACGTGGTCCGCGATCGCGTGCAGCACCGCGGACGGCCCTAGGTCGAGCCGCTCGGGGTCCTGGTCGAGCTCGCGGCGCAGCCGGGCGAGCCCCGAGTGGTTCCCGTGCCGCACGGTGATCACGAAGTCGCGGCCGAGGAACGCCATCAGCTCGCCGGTCTCGACGATCTCGTTGGCCGTCGCGGGCGACTCGTGCTCGACGTAGCGGACCGTCTTCAGCACCATGAACAGCGTGTCGTCGTAACGCTCCAGCTTGGGCCGCTGGTGTGCTTCCAGCGCGTCCTCGACGGCCAGCTCGTGCAGGCCGAAGGTGTCCGCGATGCCCTGGATCTGGACCGCGTCCGGCTCGTGCAGGCCGATCCAGACGAATCCCGTGTGCCGCTTGCGCACCTCTTTGATCGCCTCGGCGTGCGTCCAACGGCCGGGCAGGCGCTTGCCCTCCACGTACACCGCGCAGTCGACGACGTACGCCGAAAGGGGGACGGGCAGCGGGCGTTCGGGGACGCTCTTGGCGCGGCCGTTGCTCCGGCCGCGAAGGCCGCCGAGCGAGGGAATGGCAGGCATGGGATCTCCTGGGCAGACGTCGTGCGTTGATGCGCGAAGACGACGGGCCAAGCGGTCGGGGGGCCGCTCGGCTAGGCCAGCGTTCCCGGTTTCGTCAGCCCTGCCAGGTGGGGATCCGGCGAGACGTGAAGGGGGGAACGCTGCGACTACTGGGAAGCGGACTATCGCCACTGGACATCGGGTTCCTCACCTCCTTCGGCTCGGCGGACGGTTACGCAGTGGTGTGGGTCGCGTTGACGACCCGACACCAATGGTCGAGGGTACTCCTCAACACGAAAGCCTGTCGTTCCAGGCTCACGCCGCGTTACTCGTGCAGGAGGAATGGGTGCAGTTCGGTCGCTATTACGAAGAGTTCGAGGTCGGCGCGGTCTACAAGCACTGGCCGGGCAAAACGGTCACCGAGTACGACGACCACCTGTTCTGCCTCATCACCATGAACCACCACCCGCTGCACCTCGACGCGCACTATGCCGGGGAGACCACCGACTTCGGCAAGAACGTCGTGGTCGGCAACTACATCTACTCGCTGCTGCTGGGGATGTCGGTGCCGGACGTATCCGGCAAGGCGATCGCGAACCTCGAGGTCGAATCGCTGAAACACGTGAAGCCGACCTTCCACGGGGACACCATCTACGGCGAGACCGAGGTGCTGGACAAGACGCCGTCGAAGTCGAAGGACGATCGCGGAGTCGTCTACGTCGAGACCCGCGGCTACAAGCAGGACGGCACGATCGTGTGTGTCTTCCGTCGCAAGGTGATGGTGCCGAAGCGGTCCTACGGTGACAGCCGGGGCGGTGAACAGCCCGGCCGCCCCGTCCCGCACGAATAATGGGTGTCACGAACGGGAAGAGGGAGCGCGTCGATGCCCATCGGGCTGGATGAGATCAAGAGCCGCCTGCGGAAGTTCGCGACGGTCGAGGCGGCCGGTGTTTCGCCGCTGTACGAGCACCTGGCGACGAAGGCGTCCGAGGACGACGACGTGGCCGGTCTGCTGACCGACGCCCGCGGCGGTGAAGCACGCGGAACGCTGCTTTTGGCGACCGCGCACCGGCTCATCCAGGCCGACCCGATCCACCCGCTCTCGCGGTACTACCCGTCCGTCGGCGGTTTCGACGGCGTGGACTCGGAGACGTGGCCGCTGTTCCGCTCGTTCCTGCTGGAACGGGCGGACAAGGCGCGGGCGATCATCTCCTCGCGGTACACGCAGACCAACGAGGTCCGCCGTGCCGCGCTGCTCTACCCCGCGATGACGACGGCGGCGAAGGAAGCGGGCGGCAAGATCGCGCTGCTCGAGGTCGGGTGCAGCGCGGGACTGCTCCTGGGCCTGGACAAGTACGCCTACCGCTACCAGTGCGACGGCGGCGAACAGCTCACCGCCGGTCCCGCGAAGACCGCGGTCGGCCTGCACTGCGCGCTGGACCTCGCGCCCGGCGCCGTCACGCCGAAGGTGCCGAAAAAGCTGACGATCACCGCCCGCGCCGGCCTTGACCGCGCCCCGGTGGACCTCGCCGACGAAGACGAACTGGCCTGGCTCGAAGCCTGCGTCTGGGCCGACCAGCCGGACCGGATCCGGCTCCTGCGCACGGCCGCGGCGGCGCAGGGAAAGCAGCGGCCGGACCTGATCGCCGGCGACGCCGTCGACGATCTCGCCTCGGCGGCCGCCACCCTGCCCGCCGACGCGCCTCTCGTCGTGCTGACCAGCCACGTGCTCGCGTACCTGGGGGACCGGCGGGCGGGCTTCCTCGAGGCCTTGCGGGAACTCGCCGCGGACCGGCCGCTGTGGTGGGTCAGCGAGGAGTTCTACGCCGCCGCGCTGGAGCACTTGGTGCCCGGCCGGGACGATCTGGCCCGACCCGCGGATCAGGCCGTGCTCGGCCTCGTCCGCTGGGACGCCGGTGTCCCGGACGTGCGGGCGCTGGCGAGGACGGCCCCGCACGGGCAGCGGATGACCTGGCTCCCGGTTTAGGCCTGGCTGGGCAGCGGCAGGCCCGACTCGAGGTTTACCCATTCGGCTCTTCGAAGATGTCGGCAAAGCATCGGGAAGGATAATTTTCACCTCCCGCGCCGCTTTATCCCCGCGGTATTCGCCGAACCGGACACGGCAGGTCGTCAAGACGGCGCGACGTCCCCGGTCGGCAGCACTCCCCAGTCGCGGAGAGTGACGAACAGGAGTTCGGCCAACCGGCCCTCTTTGTCGAGTTCGATCAAGGTTCCGGCGTCGATCCACCGGGCGTCGTCGGCGTCGTCCCCGGCACGGAGAGTGCCGCCGGCGACCGCGCAGGCGTAATCGTGGATGTCGTACGGGCCGCGGCGGGCGTTGCCGACGTATGTGCCCGGTATCACGTCGAGCCCGGTCTCTTCGCGCATCTCCCGGATCACGGCCGCTTCGTCCGTTTCGCCTGGTTCCACCCGCCCGCCGGGGACCGACCACAATCCACGTCCGGGTTCATTCGCGCGCCGGATGAGCAGAATCCGCCCGAGTTCGTCGTGGACGATGCCGCCGACACAGCGGACGGTGCTGTCCGAAACGGTGTTCATTCCCGAATGGTAGACGCGGGCTTCCTGACAACGGCTGTCCTGTACACGGAGAGTAGCCGTACGGTACACTTCCCCTCGCCGGCTGACCCAAGCGCGGGACTTCCCTCCCGCGCGGGTGGAAGGTGCGGTACAAAATGAATAGTCAGTATCCGCAGTCAGTCACCGTAAGAGACAGGATTGATCGCTGTGAACGCGAAAAAGCTCCTCACTTTCGCAGGAATCGCGTTGGTGCTGTTCTTCGTGATCGCGCAGCCAGGTCAGGCCGCGGGCCTCGTGGGAAACATCATCGGCTTCCTGCGTGACTCGGCCGAATCGGTGATCACCTTCGTCAGCAACGTCTTCAGCTAGCGGGGGAGCGGATACTCTATCGGTATGTTCGCCCCACGCGATCCAGACGAGTATCTCCTCGACACCGAGCGGCGGGTCATCAGGATCCGCCGGCACTGGGCTGTGCTGTTGTGGGAAACCTTCGAGACGGCCGCGCTGCTGGCCGTCTGCGTCCTGGTCTCCTACCTGTTGCCGCCCGCCGCGTGGGTCATCCAGAACATCCTCTGGTATGCCGCGTTGCTCATCATCCTGCGCTTCGCGTACGTGGTGATGGAGTGGTGGGTCGAGCGCCTGGTGGTCACGGACAAGCGGTTCGTGATGACCACCGGTGTCTTCACCACGAAAGTGCTGATGATGCCGATCACCAAGGTCACCGACCTCACCTACGAACGTTCGGCGTGGGGCCGGATGATGGGGTACGGGACCATGGTGGTCGAGTCCGCCGGTCAGATCCAGGCGCTGAACCGCATCGACTATCTGCCGAAGCCGGAAGAGTTCTACGACACGATTTCCGAGCTTGTCTTCGGTGACAAGCAAAAGCAGGCCGAGCGCTTCTCGATGATCAAGGCGCAGCGTGCGGCACGCGGCAAGAAGAAGGTCGGTTAGCGCAGGTCCCGGAGTCGCTGTGACCTGGCGCATCGTCGATACTGAGCGGCGATGCGCATCGACCTGCACGCCCACTCCACCGCCTCCGACGGTACCGACAGCCCTGCCGGGCTGGTCGCCGCCGCCGCGAAGGCGGGCCTCGACGTCGTCGCGATCACCGATCACGACACCACGGCCGGCTGGGCCCCGGCCGCCGAGGCACTCCCGCCAGGGCTCACCCTGGTGCCCGGCGCCGAGCTGTCCACGATCTCCGTCGATCCGGTGACCGGACGGCATATCAGCGTCCATCTGCTCGCGTACCTCTTCGACCCGGCGTCGCCCGCGGTCGTCGCCGAGCAGACCCGGCTGCGGTCGGAGCGGCGATGGCGGCTGCGCGTGATGGCCGAGCGGATGGCCGCCGACGGCCTGCCGGTCGATCCCGACGAGGTCATGTCGCTGCTGCCCGAGGACGGTTCGGCCGGACGGCCCCACCTCGCGCAGGCCCTGGTGCGGGCCGGTGTCGTCTCGTCGGTGAACGAGGCATTCGGGAGCTACCTCGGAAACGGCAGCGGGTACTTCGTGGCACGGCAGGACACGCTCGTGGAGGACGCGATCGACATGATCGCGGCGGCGGGCGGGGTCACCGTCATCGCGCATCCCTTCGCGTACACGCGCGGCGCGACCATCACCGTCGACGTGCTCGCCGGGCTGGCGAAGCACGGCCTCACCGGTGTCGAGGTCGACCACCCGAACCACGACGAGGAGACGCGCGTCCGGCTGCACGGGCTGGCGGGGGAGCTGGGGCTCGTGCGCACCGGGTCGAGCGACTATCACGGCACGAACAAGACCATCGACCTCGGCGACGAGACCACCGATCCGCTCGCCTTCGAAGAACTCGTCGCGCGGGCGACCGGCTACGAGGTCGTGACCCGGTGACGATCACGGACTTCTTCGACGCGCGCCTGTTCATGAGCGCGACGATCACGCTGATCGTGATCATGGACCCGCCCGGCACGGTGCCGGTGTTCCTGAGCCTGACCGGCCGGAAACCGGTGGCGTTCCGCGCCAAGGCCGCGCGGCAGGCGGTGCTGGTCTCGTTGCTGGTGATCTCGCTGTTCGCCGTCGCGGGACAAGCGATCCTGTCCTACCTCGGCATCGGTATCCCGGCGTTGCAAGGTGCGGGCGGGCTGTTGCTGCTGCTCATCGCGCTGCAACTGCTCACCGGCAAGACCGGCGGCGAGGCCGAAGCGGCGGGCGACGACGTCAACGTCGCGCTCGTGCCGCTCGGGACGCCGCTGCTCGCCGGCCCGGGCGCGATCGCCGCGACCATCGTCTTCGTACGGCAGGCCGACGGGCACGTCGGCGCGTACGCGGCCCTCGCGCTTTCGATCGTGACTGTGCACTTCGTGCTGTACCTGTGCATGCGGTACTCGGGCGTGGTCATCCGGCTGATCAAGGAAAGCGGGATCACGCTGCTGGCGAAGATCGCCGGTCTGCTGCTGGCCGCGATCGCGGTCGAGCTGGTGGCGAACTCGGTGAAGGGCTTCATCGCGGGCACGTGACCGGGCGCCGGTGATAGCAAAGTCCCTAGCTCCGGGACTCGGCGTCTGTGAGGGCCTCCCGGTTCGTTCGGTGTCCCCAATGTGGCATTGGAGACGCTCAGCGTCTCCAATGCCACATTGGGGACACCGGGACCGAGTGCCGGACCACCCCCCATACCGCGTTCGCCGTACCCTTCAAGCAAGTGCGCTGAAGGTAGTGAAGGAGGCCTTCACGGACCGGCACGCCCGGCTGAGGGCCGAAGCGATAGCAAAGGTCCCTTGCTCCCTTCCTGGGGATCCCCTCGAAAAGTGTCGGTGGGGGTGCGTAGCGTTGCGGACGGGGTGATCCGATGGAGCAGATTGGTTTCGACTTCGGCGTCGAGGCGCCGCGCAAGCTGACGAAGGTCTCGCCCGCGCGCCTCGCGACGTTCGAAGATTGCCCGCGCCGTTATCGCATGTCGTATCTGGACCGCCCGTCCCCGGCACGCACCGGCGCGTGGGCGCACAGCACGCTCGGCGCGGTGGTGCACAACGCTTTGCGGGCGTTGTTCGACCTGCCGGTGATCAAGCGCGTGCCGCAGCGGGCGATGGCGCTCGTCGCCGAACACTGGAAGGACGCCGGGTTCGAAGACACCGACCAGGCCGCCCGGTATCGCGCCAGGGCGAAGGCATGGGTCGCGGAGTACGTCGAGCACAACGACGTCAGCGTCGATCCGGTCGGGCTGGAGCGCTGGGTTTCGGCGCCTGTCACGCTCGAGCCGGGCAGCGGGCCCAGCCTCATCATCGAGGGCCGCGCCGACCGCATCGACCAGCGCGGCCGGGAACTGGTGATCATCGACTACAAGACCGGCCGCCGTGAGCCGGACGAGTACGAGGCGCGCTCTTCGCAGGCCTTGGCGCTGTACGCGGTCGCCGCGGCCCGGACGCTGCGGACGCCGTGCTACCAGGTGGAGCTGCACCACGTGCCCACCGGGACCATCGCGGCCGCCGAGCACACCGAGGAGAGCCTCAAGCGGCATCTCCAACGCGCCGACGAGACCGCCGGGGACCTGCGCCTGGCAACGGATACCCTGGACGCCGGCGGCGACGAGGACGTGTTGTTCCCGGCGCGCCCGGGCCGCCGTTGCTCATGGTGCGACTTCCGGCCCAGCTGCGCGGCAGGCCAGGAAGCCGGGCCCGCGGCTCAGCCGTGGGAGTTGCTGGCGCCCTAGATTCTCCAGATTCGACGATTGGACAGGCGAGGACGTGTCGTCACCGGACACCGAAGAGCTCGCGACCACCCCGCCGCCCGCGGAGCGGAACGCGCCCGGGGCGACCGACGGCGGCCGGTTCTGGCGCGGGCTGACCGGATCGCTCGCGGCCGGGATGACCGTACTGGCGGTGTGCGTGGTCGCGATCGCCGCGATCTGTCTGTTCACCGGGGCGCCGGGCCCCGGTCTCCTGATGCTGATCGGCCACCCGGTCGCCGCGGTGCTCGCCTTGCTGGCGCAGCGGGTCGTCGATGGGCGCGCCGGCCGCGTCGCCGGCTTCGCGGGTCTCGGCGTCGTGGTGAGCGTGACGGCCGCTCTGAGCCTGTTCTGGTGGAGCTGACCGCGGCAGGAAAGTGCCATCGACCGGAGAAATGCCTCCCGTCCCTGCGAAACTATGGCTCACTGGGCATGTCGTAGATGAACACGCTGCCCTGCAGCGAGGACGAAGGGCGCCGTTGATGACTTACCCACCCCAGCCAGGACAGCCCGACCAGGGCCCTGGCGGGCAGCAGCAGTACCCAGGGCAGCCCGAACAAGGCGGGCAGCAGTACCCGGGACAGCAGCAATACCCCGGGCAGCAGCAGTACCCGCAGGGCGGTTACGACCAGAGCGGCGCGTACCCGCAGCAGCAGTATCCCGGCTACGGCCAGCAGCAGTACGGCCAGAACCAGCAGTACCCGCAGGGCTTCGGCGGGCCGCCCGCGCCGCCGAAGAACAACAAGACCGGCCTGATCGTGGCCATCGCCGCCGCTGCCGTCGTCGTGATCACGCTGGGTATCACCGGGTTCGTCGCTCCCGGTTTCTTCCTCGGTGACGACAAGCCCGGCAAACCGGCCGGCCCGGAAGACACCGCGCGGGCGATCATCGACGGCATCAACGCCCACGATGGGACCGCGTTGACGGCGCTCAAGTGCACGAACGCGGAAAAGGACATCGACCAGGTCATCGATCGAGTCGGCGAAGCGTCGGACGCTTCGATCGGCGCGTTCACGAAGGTCTCCGAAACCAAGTACACGGTGGCCGTCACGCTGAGCATCGCAGGGCGGCCCGCCACCGCCACCGGCACGCTCGCGAGCGAAGACGGCAAGTGGTGCTGGAAGGAAGTCAGCCGGCTGCGCACCAAGTCCACGACGCCGGGCTGACGACGGGGGCGGTAGCAAGGGACCTTTGCTATCGCCCGCCGGTCACTTGAGCGCGACCAGCGTCGGACCGCGTTGCTCCAGCAGCACCGGGCCGACCGACGACAGCACCACCGGGCCGGTGTAGCCGCGCCTGTCGACACCGACGGTGCGGATGGTGGCCCCGGTCGTCTCGTCGAGCACGGCGAGCCCGCCCTGGATGGGCACGACCAGCTGTTCCCCGAAGGTCACGCCGGGACCGGCGGAGTTGTTCAGCGTCCAGCGCGGCGTGAGGTCGTCGCGCGAGAACGCCATGGTCTTCGAGCCGGTGAACCAGTAGACGCCCTGCGCGGTCCACGCGGTCGTCATGACGCCGCCCACCGGGTCCTGTGTGATGTCCGCGTCGGGCACGTCGAGCGGGTACGCCGACTTCTGGAGGCCGTCGCCACCGTAGATGACCAGCAGTTTCTGTTCGGGCAGCACGATCAGCGCCAGATCGCCGGACATCGCGACGACCTTCGCGTTCTTGCCGGCGAGCACGGTGCTGTAGTCGACCTTCGGGTCGTCGGCTTCGTCGTTGGTCGCGCGGTAGACGGTGAAGCGGTCGGCCGGGTCGCCGGGGCAGCGCTCGACCACGCCGATCTTGCCCGCCGCGGCGGCCACCGTGCCGTAGGTGCAGCCGGTCCTCGGCTGCTTGTTCGGGTTCACGATGGCGGGGACCTGGCCGTACTCCATGCTCTTGACCAGGTCGTCGCGCCAGGTGTTCAGCAGTTTCTTGCCGGTCGTGGTGACGTGTGATCCGTCGACGACCAGCCGGGTCCCGAGTTCGGCGTCGCCGTTGCGCTGCGCCGTGCGGCGCCCGGTGCCGGCGTCGAGCTGGGTGACCTCGCTGCAACCGGTGTCCTTGCGGTACACCGCGTCCACCTTGATCCCGGCGAGCGCGACCGTGCACAGTTCGAGATCGCGGGAGTAGCGCCACCGGACGTCGCCGGTGTACGGATCCCGGCCGAGCACCTCGCCCTTGTCCGCGGTGACGACGCTGTTGGCCTCGCCGATCGGGACGGGTGTCGACGAACTCGGTGCCTGCCACAGCTCGGTCAGCGAGCCGGGCACTTCCGCCGGGGCGGGCGGGAGCCCGGGCGGCATGGTGTTGGCGACCTGCGCGACGGTCGCCGCGTTGTCGCTGTTCACGCCGATGACGACGCCGGCGACGGCGACGACCACCACGATCGCCGCGGCGAGCACACGATCCCTCGTGCGGTTCCACGGCGAGCGCCGGGCGCGTTTCCCGCCCAGCGGTGGCTCGATGGCCACCGCCGCGGCGGGTTCGGCGTCCAGCACGTCTTCCGTGCCGATCGCGTTTTCGGCCGTCCGCGGTTCGGTACCGCTCGACGGCTGTCCGGGATCGGCGGGCACGGGCCGCGCCGGTTCGTCGTCCGGCGCGGCGTCCCAGCGTTCGCTCACGTGCCCCTAGCTCCCCACGTCGAGGTCTGAAGCTCTCAGTCTGCCGACGCAGGTGTATCAGAAGTCGCCGAGGGACGGCGACGGCGGCGTCGGCGAGCCGGACGCTCGGCGCTGTCGCCCGCCTCCTTCTCGACCGCCGGGCCGCTGACCTCCGGGCTCGGCTTGGCGGCGCCGCGGCTGCGGCGACGGGACCGCGTGCGGCCCTCGGACGACGCGTCGCCCTCGGTGCCTTCCGCCGAAGCGGCCGCGGCGTCTGCGGCCTCGACCTTGGCGGCCGCGTTCGCGCCGCCACGGGTCCGCTTGCGCGGCGTGCGGTTGCGCTTGCGGGGCGCTTCTTCTTCGTCCTTCGGGCCCTGGCTCTGGCCCTGGCCACGGCCGCGGCGCTTGCCACCCAGGTCTTCTTCGACCTCGGCCGAAAGACCGGCGCGGGTCCGCTTCGACAGCGGGAGGCGCCCGGTGGTGCCCTCGGGGATGCCCAGGTCGCTGAACAGGTGCTTCGACGACGAGTACGTCTCGGCGGGCTCGGGCATGTCGAGCCCGAGGATGTCCGAGATCATCTTCCAGCGCGGCGTCTCGTCCCAGTCGACGAGGGTGATCGCGACACCGGTGCGCCCGGCGCGGCCGGTGCGGCCGATCCGGTGGACGTAGGTCTTCTCGTCCTCCGGCGTCTGGTAGTTGATCACGTGCGTGACGTCGTCGATGTCGATACCGCGGGCGGCGACATCGGTGGCGACCAGCACGTCGACCTTGCCGGCGCGGAACGCGCGCAGTGCCTGCTCGCGGGCGCCCTGGCCCAGGTCACCGTGCACGGCGGCGGCCGCGAAGCCGCGCTCGACGAGCTCGTCGGCGACCTTCTGCGCGGTGCGCTTGGTGCGGGTGAAGATCATCGTCAGGCCACGGCCTTCGGCCTGCAGCGCCCGGGCGATCAGCTCGGGCTTGTCCATCGAGTGCGCCCGGTAGACGAACTGGGTGGTGCGCTCGTGGATGGCGCCGGCGTCGTTCTCCTCGGCGCGGATGTGCGTCGGCTGAGTGAGGAACGTGCGGGCCAGCGTGATGATCGGGCCCGGCATGGTCGCCGAGAACAGCATCGTCTGGCGCTTGTCCGGGACCATCCGCAGGATGCGCTCGATGTCGGGCAGGAAGCCCAGGTCGAGCATCTCGTCGGCCTCGTCCAGCACCAGACCGCGGACCTTGCCCAGCACCAGGTGCTTCTGCTCGGCCAGGTCCAGCAGGCGGCCCGGGGTGCCGATGACGACGTCGACACCGCTGCGGAGCGCCGCGATCTGCGGCTCGTAGGGGCGGCCACCGTAGATGGCCAGTGTGCGGATGCCGAGGTGCTTGCCCGCGCCCTTGAGGTCGTTCGCGACCTGGATGCACAGCTCACGGGTCGGCACGACGACCAGCACCTGCGGGGTGCCGTCGCCGGGGACCTCGACGCGGTGCAGCAGCGGGACACCGAAGCCCAGCGTCTTGCCCATGCCCGTACGGGCCTGGCCGATCAGGTCGTCGCCGGCCATGGCCAGCGGCAGCGTCAGTGCCTGGATGGCGAAGGTGCGCTCGATCCCGGCCTCGCTCAGCGCCTTCACGATCTCCGGCTTGACGCCGAAGGAAGCGAAGGAGGGGGCTTCGGGTTCCACCGGTGCGCCCGCCTGCAGCGGGTGCGACACGTCGAGCGCCGCCGGGCCTGACTCGCTGTGCTCCAGCGCGACGGCCTCCGGAACGCCGGCGGGGTTGTCTTCGGGCGTGTTTTCGTTCGTGGTCAGGGTGCTCGCCTCTCTCGTGACCAGCGCGCACTGCCCTGGTCACCGATCGACACTCGACCACGAAAATTCGCTCGGGCTCCGCGCTACTGGCGCTGAAGCGGCCCTTCGTGGGAATGCCGCAGGATGGCGTGCACGCACATCATTCTTGCGCTGATCGGAGCCGCACCGGCTGTCCTTCAGCCGCAGCAGCGTCCCGATCCGGGACGGATGATCCGTCGTATCCGGCCGCCAGTCTACCTGATCTGCGGTTTTCTGATAGTCCCCGCCGCGCCGGAGGTGGGGGAGCTCTCTTTCCGGCCGAAATCCCCGCCGCGCCGGAGGTGGGCAGGCTCTCTTTCCGGCCAAAACCCCCGCCGCGCCGACAAGGGTGGGATCGGTCTCTTCCCGTCCGGGCGGGTGTGTTCGGCGATACCCTTTCCGCCGTGACGGAGGCAAAGCAGATCAGCGAGGGCGTAGTCGATTTGCTCGGCGTACTCGCCTATGGGGAACTGTCCGCGTTCGACCGCTTGGCCGAGGACGCGCGCACCGCGCCGACGCTGTCCGGCCGGGCCGCGCTGGCGTCCATGGCGGCCGCCGAGATCGGGCACTACGACCTGCTCACCAAGCACCTCGCGGGGCACGGTGTCGCGATCGAAGACGCCATGCGGCCCTTCGTCGGGCACATCGACGCCTGGCATGCCTCCACGGCGCCGCGTTCCTGGCTCGAGTCACTGGTGAAGGCCTACGTCGGCGACGGGCTCGCGGCGGACCTCTACCGCGAGATGGCCAGCTGGCTCGACCCCGAAACCAAGGATCTGGTGCTCACCGTGCTCGCCGACACGGGGCATTCCGCGTTCGCCGAACGCGAAGTCGCGGCCGGGATCGAGGCCGACCCGAAGGCGCGGGACAAACTCGCGCTGTGGGGCCGCCGCCTGCTGGGCGAGGCGTTGACGCAGGCCCAGTACGTCGTCGCCGAGCGGGACGGGCTCGCCGAGCTGATCGTCGAAGGCTCCGGCGACCTTTCGGGAATCGCCGCGTTGTTCCGCCGGTTGCAGCAGGGGCACACCAAACGCATGCAGGTGCTGGGGCTCGGCTGACGTCTCTTCGGCTAGCCTTGGCGGGCCAGTAATTTCGAACTTTCAAGCGGAGGTCCCACGTGGAGGTCAAGATCGGCATCAAGGACACGCCGCGGGAGCTCGTGGTGTCCAGCAGCCAGTCGCCCGACGAGGTCGAGGAACTGGTCGCGAACGCCTTGAGGGCCGGCGACGGGATCTTCCGCCTCGACGACGAGAAGGGCCGTAAGTACATCGTGCCCACCGACCGGATCGCCTACGTCGAGATCGCGCCGTCAGACGTTCGCA
Source organism: Amycolatopsis sp. NPDC052450 (assembly GCF_044547565.1). NCBI lineage: Bacteria > Bacillati > Actinomycetota > Actinomycetes > Pseudonocardiales > Pseudonocardiaceae > Amycolatopsis > Amycolatopsis sp. NPDC052450. The sequence continues at coordinate 219,798 of NZ_JBIUAQ010000012.1, forward strand.
AGGTCGGCTTCGCTGTTGGTGGTTAACCCGATCGGGTTGTAGTCGGATGTCACAGTGGCGTCACCGCCGCGTCTCAGCCAGCTCTCAGATTTGATCGTCACGCTAAGGCGGGGACGGCAGGGGGCTAGCCGAGAAATGAGGTGGACGGCGTCACTGTGATGGACCGCGCGCTGGTCGACGGCGTGCGTACAGTTCCCGAACAAGGCAAGCGGGCCGCTGGTCGGCTGACCGGCATCGATGTCGCCCGCGGCTTGGCCGTCCTCGGCATGTACGCGGTGCATGTCGGCCCCGATCCCGCCAAAGGCGGCGTCGGGGTGCTGTTCAAACCGTTCGAAGGCCATTCCGCGGCGTTGTTCGCGGTACTGGCCGGGGTCTCGATCGCGCTGATGTCCGGCGGACGCCGCCCGAAACTGGGCCGCGACCGGACGCGCGTCGCGCTCAAGCTGGCGACCCGGGCACCGCTGCTGGTGGCGCTGGGACTGTGGCTGACCAGCCTCGAAACCGGCTACATGGTGATCCTGGCCTACTACGGGGCCTGTTTCCTCTTCGCGATCCCGTGGCTGCGCGCGGGCGCGAAGGCGCTGGCGATCGCGGCGGTCGTCGTCGCCGTGGCGGGCCCGCTGCTCTCGCATCTGATCAGAGCGCAACTGCTTCCCCGCGACCTGCTCTTCTTCGCGCCGGACCTGACCGCGGACGATGTCACCTCGACCGGGCTGCTGAAGGCCGCGACCGTTCTCGTCCTGACCGGGACCTTTCCCGCGTTGACGCTGATGGCGTACGTGTTCGCGGGGATGTCGCTCGGGCGGATGGACCTGACGTCGCGCAGCGTGTGCCGTCGGCTGTTCTTCGGCGGATCGGCGCTCGCGGTCGGCGGTTACCTCGTGTCCTGGCTCGCGACCGGGCCGCTCGGCGGCATGCAGGCCGTCTACCGCTCACTGGAACCGGCCGCCGCGCAGATGGGGATGACGCCGCCGGAATTCCTCCGGCTCCACCAGACCTGGATCCACGGCACGCCGCCGACCACCAGCTGGGCCTGGGAACTGCTGCCGACGGGCACCTCGTACACGCCGTTCGACCTGCTGATCTCGATCGGGATCGCGGCGGCGGTGATCGGCGGCTGCCAGCTGCTGATGCCGAAGTTCGAGCGCGTGCTGCGGCCGCTTTCGGACCTGGGCGGGCGGGTGCTGAGCGCGTACGTGCTGCATTTCGTGGCGATCGCGCTGCTGTGGGACGAGAGCGACGGCGATGCGATCTTCAGCGTGCTGCACTTCGTCGAGTTCTCGGTGGTCGCGCTGACCGCCGCGGTGCTGTGGCGGAAGTTCGTCGGGCGCGGGCCGCTGGAATGGGCGATGAACAAGCTGTCGAGCTGGCCGAAGTACCTGGGCGCGGTGATACGGGTGCCCGCTCAACGACGGGGCTGACGACCTTCGCGCGCGTTTAGAGGTGGGTCTGAGGCAGTGGTCGAGGGGGGGGGGGTTTTTGGGGTGTTAGAGACACAAAAAAAACCCCCCGGGGTGGGGGGGGGGGCGAAACACCCCCCCCCAAAAAACCCCGAAACAGCGCGAAAAAAGAAACAGACAAATTATTTAAACAGAGG
>NZ_JBIUAQ010000013.1:0-13200 GCF_044547565.1 Amycolatopsis sp. NPDC052450
TTTTTTTTTTTCCTTATTTTTCTGCTGTGTGGTTTTGTTGGGGGTGGGGGGGGGGGGGGTGTGGGTCTCCCCCACCCCCCCCACCCCCCCCCCCCCCCCCCCCCCCACCCCTTCATAAAACGCCCAATCGGGCACTGTTACCTGGAAAGGGTCCCCTGTGGACAGTCGAGAAGGTGTCAGGCCACTGTGACGAGCCCTCACCAGCGGTTATGCGACTTTGCCGGGCCCCTGACCTAGGCGCAAGGTAGGTGTTCATGTACTTCGAGGGAGCCTGGTGGTGGACACTCCGCTCCCGCCCCCACCCCAGACCACGCGCGTTCAGGAAAAGGTCAGCCGTTCGCGGCGATGTCCGCGAGGACCGCGGCGATGGTGCGGACCGGGACGCCGGTGCCGCCCTTGCCGGTGTAGCCCCACGGCCCGGCGGTGTTGAACGACGGGCCCGCGATGTCGATGTGCGCCCAGGGCAGGCCCTCGGTGACGAACTCGCGCAGGAAGACGCCCGCGGCGAGCATGCCGCCCCAGCGGTGCCCGGTGACGTTGGCCAGGTCGGCGAGGCGCGAGTCGAGGTCGGCGCGCAGTTCTTCCGGCAGCGGCATCGCCCAGCCGCCTTCACCGGTCGCCTGCGCGATCGAGGCGATCCGGTCGCGGAACTCGTCCGAGCCCATGACGCCCGCGGTGCGGTTGCCGAGCGCGACGATCTGCGCGCCGGTCAGGGTCGAGGTCTCGATCAGGTAGTCGGGGTTCTCCTCGCCCGCGCGCACGATCGCGTCGGCCAGCACGAGACGGCCTTCGGCGTCGGTGTTGAGCACCTCGACGGTCTTGCCGCCGTACATGCTGAGCACGTCGCCCGGCCGGTACGAGGTGGCCGAGGGCAGGTTCTCCGCCAGCGGGATGTGCGCGACGACCTCGAGCGGGTACTTCAGCTTCGCGGCCAGCACCACGGAGGCGAGCACGGCGGCCGCGCCCGACATGTCCGAGGTCATGTGGTCCATGTTCGCGGCGGGCTTGATCGAGATGCCGCCCGAGTCGAAGGTGATGCCCTTGCCGACCAGCGCGACCTTCTTCGACGCCTTCGCGGGCTTGTAGGCGATGCGCAGCAGGCGCGGCTGGCGGGCCGAGCCGCCGCCGACGCCGAGGATGCCGCCGAAGCCCTTGCGCTTGAGGGCCTTCTCGTCGAGGACCTCGAAGTCGAGGTCGTTCGCCTCGGCCAGCGTCTTCGCGCGGTCGGCGAAGGAGGCCGGGAACAGGTCGTTCGGCGGGGTGTTGATCAGGTCGCGGGCGATGATCACCGACTCCGCGATCAGGCCGGCGGCCTTCAGCGTCGCCTTGTGGTCCTTGGCGGTGCCCTCTTCGGGGCTCACGAAGTCCACCTTGGCGAGCGGGCCGTCGCCCTTCTCGGAGCGGTACTCGGTGAAGGAGTACGCGCCGAGCGCGGTGCCCTCGACGGCGGCCTGGAGGTCGATCGCCGACAGCGTGACGAACGCGCGGTCGGTTCCGTTCAGTGCCCGCGCGGCGGCACCGGCGCCCCGGCGGACCTGCTCGGCGGTGACGCCGTCCGCGCCGGCCTTGCCGAGGCCGACGGCGAGTACGACGCCGGCGGGCAGCTTGCCCAGCGTCGGTACCTTGACGACCTCGTCGGCCTTGCCGGACGCGCCGAGGGTGCCGAGGACTTCGGCGAGCTTGCCGTCGAAGGCGGCATCGGCGACGGAGGAGCCGGCGGCGAGCGCCAGGCCGTCCTCACCCTGCAGGGTTCCGATGACGACGACGTCGGCGCGCGTCTTGGCAAGCGCCGCTTCGGCGTTCTCGGTCAGGGCAAGCTTCGGCACGGTCACTTCTGGCTCCTCGCGCGTTCGCGGTGGTACCGGGCGGCCGCCCGGTTGGATCGTGAGCCATGCTAATGACAGCAGGACCTGGGGTAACAGCGGGGCCGACCGGGTCACTCGGCGCAGGAGGAAGGGAGACGGCGTGCGGCTGGCTGGCGGGCTGCTCATCGCACTCGCGGTGGGCACGTCCGGAGCGGACTACTGGGTACTCGCCGCCGCCGTGTTCGCGGCCGTGATCGCCGTCGCGGCCGAGGCGCTGCTGCCGCCGGTGGGCGACACCGGGCCGGAGCGGATCGCGAGCTCCGTTTCGCGGCTGGGCCTGGTCTTGGTCTTCGCGACGACGTTCGGGCAGTACCTCTTCCCTGCCGCGCCGGGAGCCGCCGCCGCGGTGTTCGCCGTCGTCGTGACCGTCGCCGACCTGGCCGGTGTCCGCCTCGGCGACTACGCCGCCCGCTGGGTCACCGGCCTGTCGCTGGCCGCGGCCGCGTCCCTGATCGCGATCTGCGTCGGCATCCCGCCGCTGGCGCAGTTCATCGCGCCGGATCCGCCGTCCGTGCCAGGACTCGGCCTCGCCGTGCTGGTGCTGCTGCCGTTCCTGCCGCCCCGCCGTCCCGGCGCGGGCCGCGCGGCCGCGGTGGGCGCCGCGGCCGTGGCGATCACCGCCGTCGCCCTCTACCAGCTCGGACCGGTCCGGCTGGGGCTCTCCGCGACGTCGTTCCGCGAACTCCTCGCCGCGGCCGACGCGGTCTCGCTGCTGCCGGTGCTGACCGTGGTGGTCGCCGTGGCGACCGTGCCCGTCGCCGTGGACGCCTTCACCGACGGCCGGGAGCGGCTTTCCCCGGAACGTCCGAAGGCGACACTCGCTTGTGGACTGATCGTGGCCGTCGCGGCCGCCTTCGCTGGGCCGGTCGTGGCCCTCGGGCTCGCGGGAGTGGGAACGCTCGCCGAACTGGTTCTGCGGGTCCGCGCCCGTCGGTACCGTGCAAGGCGTGCGTGATCCTCACTGGACCCCGGGCGACACGGTCGTCGAACGCTTCCTGCGACCGGACGGCTCGATCGGCCAGCATCACCCGCTGCGCGTCCTCGCCGACGACGGCACCGTGCTGCTCGGCTGGCTGCCCGCGGACACCCCGATCATCGGCAGCAGGCTCGCCGACGGGCGGCTCTTCCGCGAGGCGCCGCTGGCGGAGCGGTTCCGGGTGCCGAGGGTGCGGGTGGCCGACTTCTGGCGCGACACCTCGACGCTGCGCCGCATCGCCGACGACGAATGGTCGTCGGTCTGGTGGTTCTTCGACGCAGAGGGCCGCTTCCTGAACTGGTACGTCAACCTCGAGGTCCCGCTGGGGCGCACGCCGTCCGGACCCGACCGGATCGACGGCATCCTCGACGTCGCCGTCCAGCCCGGCGGACGCTGGCAGTGGAAGGACGAGGACGAGGCGGAAGAGGCCGTCCTCGCCGGCCGCATCACCGCCGGTCAGCTCGAGCGGCTGCGTGCCGAGGGCGAGCGGATCGGGGCGCTGGCGGACGCCGGGCGCTTCCCCTTCGACGGGACGTGGACCGACTTCCGGCCGGAGCCGGACTGGCCCGCGCCCGCCCTCCCGGATGGGTTGCTCTAGCTCACCTGGAGGAGCAGGAGCAGCACCAGCACGACGTTGATCACCGTGAGGATGACCACCGACTTCGTGCCCAGTTCGCGCGGGAACACCTTGCCGTGGATGCTCTTCCACCAGAAGATGCCGAAACCACCGGCGACCAGGCCGAGGAACGCGCCGAAGCCGCTGTCGAGCAGGGCCCAGCCGTCCATCATCAGCACGCCGGTGCCGAAGGTGAGCAGCACGGCCGTCGCGAAGGTCTTGACGTCCGTCCCCGTGCCGGGGGTGGCAGGCTTGGCCGGGTGGGCCGGTTGGGCGGGCTGCATCTGGTTGTACGTCACGCCGTCATCTTAGGGGCGAAGGCCCTCCCGTGTTCGTCCCGACGGACAGATCGCGGAAGGTAAAGATATGCGGACGTCCGACTAACGTGGGTCCGACCAAGCGTTATCGTCTTAGTCATGACGACCTCGACGCAGTTCACCCACCTCCCGCACCCGAGCCCCGCGAGCCCGGAACGCGTCGCGGACGTATTGGCCGCACCCGGCTTCGGCCTGCACTTCACCGACCACATGGTGACCGTGAAATGGAGTGCCGAGCAGGGCTGGCACGATGCCACCGTCGGGCCGTACGCGCCCTTGACGCTCGACCCGGCGACCTCCGTGCTGCACTACGGCCAGGCCATCTTCGAGGGCCTCAAAGCCTACCGCCAGCCGGACGGCACGATCGCCGCGTTCCGGCCCGACGCGAACGCGCTCCGGTTCCGCAACTCGGCCGAGCGCCTCGCCATGCCGCAGCTGCCGGTGGAGACCTTCCTCGACTCGATCCGCGAGCTCATCGCGGTCGACTCCCGCTGGGTCCCGACGAAGCCGGGCGAGTCGCTGTACCTGCGGCCGTTCATGATCTCCACCGAAGCCGGGCTTGGCGTCAACCGGCCCGCGAACGAGTACCTCTACGCGCTGATCGGCTCGCCCGCAGGCTCGTACTTCTCCGGTGGAGTGAAGCCGGTGAGCGTGTGGCTCTCCACCGAGTACGTGCGCGCCGTCCCCGGCGGAACCGGTGAGGCGAAGTGCGCCGGCAACTACGCGGCCTCCTTCGTCGCGCAGGCGCAGGCCGTGGAGAAGGGCTGCGACCAGGTCGTGTGGCTCGACGCCGTCGAGCGGCGCTGGGTCGAGGAGATGGGCGGGATGAACCTGTTCTTCGTCTTCGGCTCCGGCGACGAGGCCCGCGTCGTGACCCCGGAACTGACCGGCTCGCTGCTGCCGGGCGTGACCCGCAAGTCGCTGCTGGAGCTGGCGAAGTCCTTCGGGCACCAGGTCGAGGAGCGGCGCATCTCCACCGACGAGTGGGAGAAGGCGGCGGCTTCCGGCGAGCTGACCGAGGTGTTCGCCTGCGGGACCGCGGCGGTCATCACGCCGGTCGGGCACGTGAAGCACGCGGGCGGCGAGTTCTCCGTCGCCGGCGGGCAGCCCGGCGAGCTGACGATGAAGCTGCGCGGCGCCCTGACCGGGATCCAGGAGGGCACCCGGCCCGCTCCGGAAGGCTGGATGTACCCGCTGGGCTGAGGTTTCGGCTCCGGGCGGTGAGTCCGTGAAGGCTCCCTTCGCGGACCTCTGCCCTCCTGTGCCACACACGACCCGGCCAATGCAATGAAGGACGCTTTCATAGCAAATATTGCTATGAAAGCGTCCTTCATTGCAGCCTGGAGCGGGCCACCCGGAGCGAACAACGCGTCAGGTGGCGGGAGCCTCGATCAGCGGCCCGCTCACCCCGGCCTGCTCGTGCGTGGCCATCTCCGCGAGCACCCGCGTCGCCATGAACACCAGCGGCAGCGCCGCGACCGCGCCCGTCCCCTCGCCGAGGCGCACGTCCAGATCGAGGATCGGCTCCAGGTCGAGGTGCTCCAGCGCCAGCGCGTGCGCGGGTTCGCCGCCGCGCTGACCGGCGGTCCACCACTGCCGCGCGCCGGGGACGAGTTCCTCGGCGACCAGTGCGGCCGCGGCGGCCACCAGGCCGTCCAGGATCACCGGCGTCTTCCGGAGCGAGGCCTGTGCGAGGAAGCCCGCCATCGCGGCGATGTCGGCGCCGGCGGCGGTGCGCAGCAGCGCGACCGGGTCGGCCAGCACGGTCCTCGCCCGCCGCAGCGCGTCACGGACGGCCGCGGCCTTGCGCATCCAGGCGTTGTCGTCGATGCCAGAGCCGCGGCCGACGACGGCCACCGGTTCGCTGCCGGTCAGCGCCGCGACCAGTACCGAGGCCGGGGTGCTGTTCCCGATCCCGAGGTCGCCCGCGATGAGCAGATCGGCCCCGCCGTCGACCTCGGCGTCGGCGATCGCCCGGCCCGCGCGGACGGCGGCACGCGCCTCCTCGTCGGTCAGCGCGTCCTCGACGTCGATCGAGCCCGACCCCCGCCGCACCTTGAACTCGCCGATCGACCGCGTGGCGGGGGCGTCGCTGTCGACGGCCATGTCGACGACGCGGACGCTCGCGCCCGCCGACGCGGCCAGCACGTTGATGGCAGCGCCTCCGGTCAGCATGCTGCCGACGAGTTGCGCGGTGACCTCGCCCGGGTACGCCGAGACGCCCTTCGCGGCGACGCCGTGGTCTCCGGCGAACACCACGACCCGGGGCCGGGTGAACGGACGCGGCGGCGACTGGCCCTGGCAGGCCGCGACCCACACGCCCAGTTCTTCGAGCCTGCCCAGTGACCCGGCCGGTTTGATCAGTTTCGAGTGCAGGGCGATCGCCGCCGAGCGCGCGTGTTCATCAGGCTGCTCGACTTCGGCGAATTCGAGGATTTCGTCGTCCAACGCCCTGCCCCTTCGGATCGCTTCGGTGGCCGGGCCCAACCTACCCACCCGCCTGTGCCAGAGTTGCCTGTGGCTCAGACGAAGGCCGCCGGGGTGGTGCTCGCGAGCGGAGCGGGCACTCGCGTCGGCGCCAAGCTCAACAAGGTGTACCTGCCGGTTGCGGGCAAACGGGTCGTCGCGTGGTCGCTCGACGCCTTCGCCCGCGTGCCCGGTATCGACGTGCTCGTGCTGGTCATCAGACCACAGGACACCGAACTCGCGCGGGAGGTGCTCGCCGCGCATCCGGGCGAGGTCGAACTCGTCCACGGTGGCGCGACGCGCCAGGGTTCGGAGCTGAACGCCTTGCGCCACTTGACTTCCCGTATCGAAAGCGGCGAGATCGACGCGGTACTGCTGCACGACGCGGCCCGTCCGCTCGTCACCCCGGAACTGATCGCGGACGTCCTCGCCGACACGCGGCGGTACGGGGGAGCGGTGCCCGGGGTCGCGGCCGGCGACATCGTGCGTGTGGACGGCGACACCGTTTCCGGCGCGCTGCCCGGCGCGATCCGGGTGCAGACACCGCAGGGTTTCCGCGCCGCACCGTTGCTGGAGGCGTACGAAACGGCCGAGCGAGAGGGTTTCGTCGGCACGGACACGTCTTCGTGCATGGAAAGGTTCTCCGCGCTGCCGGTGCGGTGGGTTCCGGGCAGCGCGGAGAACCTCAAGATCACCTACCCGCACGACCTCGTTGTCGCCGAGCAGGTGATCGGCCGAGGTTAGGGATCTCCCTGGTCGGCCTTGGTCGGTATGGCGGGCAGGATGGTGACCGGCTGGCGCGCCTCCATCGGGATCACGCAGTCCGGATGTGGTTGCAGCAACTGGATCGGCGCGGCGGCGTCGCCGGGCGCCGGGATCGTGAGCACCGCGCGCAGGGTCCAGTCGGCCGTCGAGTGGTATTGCCAGGAGACGAGTGCCGGGTGGAAGACGTCCGTGTCGGCGAGGGTGGTGACGCGGAAGGCGCTCGCCCGTTCCTCGCCGCGGAGGATGAGAACGTCGGCGCAGGTGTCCCACTGGAACACCGCGGCACAGACCTCCGGTTCCTCCCGGGGACCGAAGATGTAGACGACCCACCGGCGTCTTCGAAGCTCTTCGAGCAGTTCGTCGATGCTCAGGTGGTTCATCGAGCCCCCTAACGGGTTTCGGGAACTCTGCGGAGAGTAACAGGTGTACTAGAGCACCGTCCAGAATGTGTACTAGTACGTAATAATGGGGTGTGAGCAGGATCCTTGGTGCTCGCCCATTGGTGTGCTAGAACGCTTGTGCGCACCGCGCGACCTTGTGAGGAGTCACCTTGCCCGCCGTCGATCGACCCGAACCGCCGTATCTCCAGATCGCGGGAAGCATTCGCGACGACATCGTTTCGGGCAGGCTCAAGGAAGGCGACACGGTCCCGTCCGCGCGGGAGATCGCCAGGAACTGGAACGTCGCGATGGCGACGGCGATGAAGGTGCTCTCGACGCTCCGCGCCGAAGGTCTGGTCCGCGCGAAACGCGGCATCGGGACAGTGGTGCAGACCAGGGCGCTGCACCGCTCCGCGCACGATCGGACGATCTCGATCGCGCGAACCGGCAAGGTCTATCCACCGGGCCACTACGCGAAAATCCGCGAAGCAGGCCTTCTGCCCGCACCGGACCGGGTGGCGGGCGCGCTCGGAATCGATGAAGGTACTCCGGTGATCCGTCGGCGACGGACCACGTATGCGGGCGAAGGCCGGCCGGTGTCGACGTCGGTCTCGTGGTTCGACGGCGCTGTCGCGGCGAAGGCTCCTTTGCTGTTCGAGCCGGTGCGGATCGTCGAAGGCACGGTCAAATACGTGGCGGACCGGACAGGCCGTGTTCTGGCGTCGACTCATTCTCAGCACGCCGCGGGGCTGGCGGGTGCCGAGGAGGCGGCGGAACTCGGCGTGGCCGAAGGTTCGGCGATTCTGTTGAGTCGCAACAGGTTCTTGTCCGCCGAGGGTGACGTACTCGAGTACGGCGAATCGGCGGCCTTGCCGGACCACTGGATTTTCTACGAATACAACATCGAGGACGGGGCATGAAGCACATTCACGCGGGTAAGGTCCGGGACCTTTACGAAATCGACGGCGACATTCTGCTCGTCGCGTCGGATCGCGTCTCGGTCTACGACGTCTCGCTGCCGACCCCGATCCCGGACAAGGGCGCGCTGCTGAACCAGCTTTCCGCCTGGTGGTTCGAAAAGCTGTCCGGCGTGGTGCCGAACCACGTCCTCTCCACGACCGACGTCCCCGCCGAATTCGCCGGGCGCGCCACGCGCTGCAAGCCGCTGAAGATGATCCAGGTCGAATGCATCGCGCGCGGCTATCTCACCGGTCTCGGAATGCGCGAATACCGGCGCGACGGCAAGGTCTCCGGGGTCGAACTGCCCGCCGGTCTCGTCGAGGCGGACAAGCTGCCCGAGCCGATCTTCACGCCCACCACGAAGATCTCCGACACCGGCCACGACGAGTTCATGACCTTCGCCGACGTCGTGAACGACATCGGCAAGGAGACCGCGGACCGCATCCGCGACCTGACCCTCGAGGTCTATACCAAGGGCGCGGAGCACGCGGCGAAGAACGGCATCATCATCGCCGACACCAAGATCGAATTCGGCTTCGACGCCGACGGCGTGCTGACGCTCGGGGACGAGGTCCTCACTTCGGACTCGTCGCGTTTCTGGCCCGCCGACGACTACGAGCCCGGCCGGACGCAGCACGCTTTCGACAAGCAGTTCGTCCGCGACTGGTCCACGACCACCGGCTGGGACAAGACGCCGCCCGGCCCCGCCATCCCGGACGAGATCGTCGAGGCGACCCGCAAGCGCTACACCGAGGTCTACGAACGGATCACCGGGAAGACCTGGATTCCCGGTGGTGGTCATGCCTGAACAGCAGGTCTACGACCCGTACCGGCTGATCGACGACGTCGAGGGCCTGCTGATCCAGCGCGGCCACCGGCCGGTGCGGCTCGACGGCCGGACCGGTGACCGGGTCGCCGGCGCGAGCAGGTTGTTGCGGGGCTTGGGAATTGATCCCTTGCGCGCCCCCGGCGACGCCCTCGACCTCGACGGTCAGATCGCGTACCAGTCCCGGGTGCACGGCGACTGACGCAATTGGTCACCTACTTGCGCGGAAAAGCGTGCGCAAGTAGGTGACCAATTGCGGGGATCAGGGCGAGCGGGTCAGCGTCGGGTCGGTCTCGGTGACGCCGTCGAGGGCCTCGTCGATCGCGGCGAGCAGATCCGCGTCCAGCTTCACGCCGGCCGCCTTGACGTTCTCGTGCACCTGCTCCGGCCGCGAAGCGCCGATGATCGCCGAGGCGACGTTCGGGTTCTGCAGCACCCACGCCACGGACAGCTGGGCCATCGTCAGGCCCGCCTTGTCCGCGATCGGCTGGAGCCGCTGGACGCGCTCGAGGACGTCGTCGTTGAGGAAGCGGGCGACCATGTTGGCGCCGCCCTTGTCGTCGGTCGCGCGGGAGCCCTCGGGCAGCGGCTGACCGGGCTTGTACTTGCCGGTGAGCACGCCCTGCGCGATCGGCGACCAGACGATCTGGCTGAGGCCCTCACGTTCGGAAGCCGGGATGACCTGTGCCTCGATCACCCGCCACAGCGCGTTGTACTGCGGCTGGTTCGAGATGAGAGGCACCCGCAGCTCGCGGGCGATCGCCGCGCCCTGGGTGATCTGCTCGGCGGTCCACTCCGAGACGCCGACGTAGAGCACCTTGCCCTGGCGGACCAGGTCGGCGAAGGCGAGGAAGGTCTCTTCGAGCGGGACGGTCCGGTCGAACCGGTGCGCCTGGTAGAGGTCGACGTAGTCGGTGCCGAGGCGCTTCAGCGAAGCGTTCGCCGACTCGATGATGTGCTTGCGGCCGAGACCCTGGTCGTTGGGCCCCTTGGGCCCGGTCGGCCAGTAGACCTTGGTGAAGATCTCCAGGCTTTCGCGGCGCAGGCCCTTCAGGCCGCGGCCGAGCACCGATTCGGCGGCCGTGTTCGCATAAGCGTCGGCCGTGTCGAAGGTCGTGATGCCGACGTCGAGCGCCGCCTTGATGCACTCCTGGGCCTGGTCCTCTTCCACCTGGGACCCGTGGGTGAGCCAGTTGCCGTACGAGATCTCACTGACATTGAGGCCGCTGCGGCCGAGGCGTCGAAACTCCATGGGCGCGACTCTACCTCAGGCCGTTAGGCAGGCTAACGACCTGGGTTTCGCCTGCTCAGACCTGGTCGCCGGGCTTCACACGCGGCTTGGGGACCCGCAGCTTGCGGATCTGGCTGGCCCGGATGAACGAGTACCAGCCGACGGAGGTGCCCTTGACCGTCTCGTTCGGGAACTTCAGGCGGACCAGCTTCGCGATCCGGCGCCCGCTCAGGAAACCCTCGACGATCATGCCGAGCAGCATCACGGTGCACAGCAGCGTCGCGTACCGCTGCACCTCGGGGTACGGCAGGATCAGCGCGACGAACACCAGGATCGCCAGCGGCATGAACAGGCCGAGCAGGTTGCGCCGCGAGTCGACCAGGTCACGGATGTACGCCTTGACCGGGCCGCGGTCACGGGGGAGCAGGTACTTGTCCTCGCCCGCCATCATCCGCTCGCGGCGTTCCTTGGCGGCGTTGCGCTGCTTCGCCTTGTACTCCGGGTCGGCCTTCGCGGACTTGCGGAGTTCCTTGTTCCGCTTCATCGCCTCCCGCATGGTGGTCGGCGGGGGCGCCACCGGGCCGCGGCGCTTGGCCTCGGCCTCGCGCCGCTTGGGCGTGGCCTTGCCCTTTCCGGGCGTGTACGCCTTGGCCTGGACCTCGACGGCCTCGTTACCGGGCGTCTCGGTGTCCGTCGTGGCGGAGTCTGTGGTGCTACGGCGCAGGAACCTCACCCCACCAGGGTAGTCGCGGGCGTCACGGTGCCACGCACCAGGCCGAGCGATATGTCACCATGGAGGGGAACAGATCGGGACTCCGACGTGTTGGACCATGTGCAAGACGAGTACCCGCAGCGAGTTCGACCAGAGGGAGAACCATGACGACCGCTGAGCAGGCAGCCGCAGCTCAGGCCGAAACCGCCGAGGAGACCCACGGCGTCACGTTGACCGACGCCGCCGCCGTCAAGGCGAAGGCCCTGCTCGAGCAGGAGGGCCGCGACGACATGCACCTGCGCATCGCCGTCCAGCCCGGTGGGTGCGCCGGCCTCCGTTACCAGCTGTTCTTCGACGAGCGCACGCTCGACGGCGACCTGTTCCGTGACTTCGACGGGCTCCGCGTCGCCGTCGACCGGATGAGCGCGCCGTACGTGACGAGCGCCGTGATCGACTTCGTCGACTCGATCGAGAAGCAGGGCTTCACGATCGACAACCCCAACGCGACCGGCAGCTGCGCCTGCGGCGACAGCTTCCACTGACGCACGTCGGGCATGAAGAAGGGCCGCGAACCTCACCCAGGTCGCGGCCCTTCTTCATGCCCGCGGCTCTTCGTGCCGCAGCGGGATCAGACGTAGGCGTCCAGATCGGCGACCTGGGCGAGGCACCGCTCGTCCACGGTCCACGGCGGGGCGATCTGCCGGGGCAGCGGCAGGTTCTCGGCCTGGAGGGACGACGGGATACCGGCACAGTCGGCGATGAGTTCGCCGATCGACTCCGGCTCGAGTTGATACGCGGAAGTGGTCACGAACGACAAGTTAATGACTCATGGTGGAGTAGGACACCACTACCAACCGGTAGTGTTGATGGCCGTGCTCGAAGCAACCCGTATGGGGCATGACCTGCGGGTAACTTAGCCGTCCTCGTCTCGGCGAGGCCGACCGATCAAGGAGAACCGGTGGCAGACAGCGCCAGGATCGCAGTATCCGGCAGTATCGCAACCGACCACCTCATGCACTTCCCGGGCAGGTTCGCCGAGCAGCTCGTCGCCGAGCAGCTGCACCGGGTGTCCCTGAGCTTCCTGGCCGATGACCTCGTCGTCCGGCGGGGCGGGATCGGCGCGAACATCGCCTTCGGCCTCGGCGTGCTCGGCAAGCGCCCCATCCTGGTCGGCGCGGTGGGCTCCGACTTCGCCGACTACCGCTCGTGGCTCGAACGGCACGGCGTCGACACCGCCGGCGTGCTGGTCTCCGAGGTCGCGCACACCGCCCGCTTCGTCTGCACCACCGACGAGGACCTCTGCCAGATCGCCACCTTCTACGCCGGCGCGATGTCCGAATCCCGCAACATCGAACTGGCTCCCGTCGCCGCGCACGCCGGTGAACTGTCGCTCGTGCTGATCAGCCCGGACGACCCCGACGGCATGGTCCGGCACGCCGAGGAATGCCGCCAGCGCGGCTACACCTTCGCCGTCGACCCCTCGCAGCAGCTGGCGCGGATGGACGGTGCGCAGGTGCGTTCCTTCGTCGAGGGCGCGAAGTACCTGTTCAGCAACGACTACGAATGGGAGCTGCTGCTCCGGAAGACCGGCTGGTCCGAGGCCGACGTCCTCGACCGCGTCGGCATGCGGATCACGACGCTCGGGGAGAAGGGCGTCGAGATCATCGGCAAGGACGGCCTCGCGCTGCAGATCGGCGCCGTCCCGGAACGCGGCAAGGTCGACCCGACCGGCGTCGGCGACGGCTTCCGCGCCGGGTTCATCGCCGGTATCGACGGCGGCCTCAGCCTGGAGCGTTCGGCGCAGCTGGGCTCGCTGATCGCCGTCCTGGTGCTGGAAACCGTGGGCACGCAGGAATGGGCCTTCGACCGCGCTGATGTCCTGGGCCGCCTCAAGGACGCCTTCGGCCCGGAGTCCGCCGAGGAGATCGCGGCGATCCTGCCGGAGTGAGCTGAAGGGGACTTATTGAGGGGTAGCGCAAAGGTGTCGGGGTCGCGGGGATTCACTCGCGGCCGTGGGGTCGGCCGTGGGGGGGTATCAACAATATTGGCCGCCGCATGAGCGTAAGTTGGGTTTGAGACGGAGATA